>JAFVWD010000045.1 GCA_017501865.1 Clostridia bacterium
AGCAGTTGTTCCCGAACGACGACAGCTGACAATTGCCGCACCGGGTTTATATTTAAAATGCGCCCCACCTGCATAAAAGGTTCTGTCAAGAACTGCACATAAAGCCCCTGCCGGAGCAGCATAGTGAACAGGTGAACCAAATACAAAACCGTCTGCAGTTTTTGCTTTTTCTATTATTAAATTTACTACATCATCGTCAAAAACACATTTACCGTTATTTTTTGCGCAACCGCCACAACCTATGCATCCGCGTACCGGATTTGTTCCTATGTGAAAAATCTCTGTTTCAACACCCTGAGTTTCAAGAGTTTTTTCAATTTCTCTGAGTGCGGTGTAAGTACACCCTTTTTCGTGTGGACTTCCGTTTATAAGCAATACTTTCATTTTCTGACACCTACTATTTCTAAAATTTGTTTGGGACTCTCTATAATATATTCCGGATTTTCTTTTTCTAATACCTCTCTGCTTCTGAAGCCCCATGTACAGGCTATGCACCTCAGACCCGCATTATGCGCAGTCACTACATCAACATCAGAATCGCCTACATAAAAGCAATTATTTTTTTCAGCACCCAAATATTTAATAACCTCATTTACTGAATCAGGTGACGGCTTTCTTTTTATGCCGTCTCTTTCGCCGTATGCACAGTCGAGCAAATCGCCGAAATATTTTTTGCACAATGTTTTAACAGCAAAATCTGCTTTATTAGAAACTACAGCAAGCAAAAAGTTGTTTTTCTTTAATTCTTTCAAAACCGAAGTTATACCTTCATACTCTTCTGTATTATCTTCCGAATGAAGCTTATAATGCTCTTTAAATGCATCAAAACACTGTTTGAATTCCGCTTCTGTTACAGAACCCGGTACTGAACGACGCATTAATTTTTCTATTCCGTTTCCGACAAAAGCTCTCACCTCTTCGGTAGTGCGTTCAGGAAATCCGTTACTTACCAAAGCGAAATTTACACTATTTTTCAAATCCTCAAGAGTATAAAGCAATGTACCATCAAGGTCAAAAACAACGCATTTTTTACTGTTCATCTTCAGGACACTCCAAATCTACAAGGGTATATTCTCTGCTTAATGCAGGAAGTATTTTACTTTTTAAGTCCTCGGTTTTAAACTTAACCGTTGCTGTATTTACCATTGGATGACAAGCAAAATATTCCTCTTCAAAAACACCTTTTTCTATAAGCAGATTCACCTTTTTATCTTTATCCTTCATTAATGCTAAAACTGTTAATGAACCGGGAGTAACATCAAGAAGTGCTTCCATATGCTCTGCCGTTGCAAAAGAAAGTCTGGCTGAATTTATCTGTGAGGACAGATATTTAGTTTTAAATACCATATCGCCCTTTATTAATAACAAATAAAATACCGTCTGCTGTCTGTTTGTGAGCAGAAGATTTTTACATATTTTAGCATCTATTACTTTTTCAACACCCTCACAAAGCTCAATTGTAGCAGCCTCATCGTGCTCTGCTCTTACATACTCAACACCATTTTCCTCAAGGAACAAATATGCATCCATTTCTTTTTGTGTTGCTGTCTTCTCGGGATGTTCACTGAAAACCTTATCATTTATATACATTACTGCAATTCCTCTTTAATTTCTAAAAATCCTTTTATTACTGAAGAACCCACATATTGTCCGAGGCTTACAAGCTCGTGATAATGATTTCCCGGGTCCCCCATTGTAAAATCGTTATCCGGTACAATATAACCGATTTCATCGTTACTGAGACCGAATGCAATTGTATTTTCGCCTAAAATCTCTCTTATTGTGGGGTAATTAAAATCTGTTTTTGTAACAGCTCCTTCAGCCTTAAGAGAAGCACCGCCTGTTAAAAGGTCGCAGCAAAACTCACCTGGAACCATTGCAATTTTAATGTTTTTGCCCATTTCTATGTAACCGACTTCGCTGAACATGCTGTAACCATGCTCGCCACCCTTTAACATCTTATAATTTGCAATATTGAGCTTGCCGACTGCAACCATAAGCTTGTTTGTCACGGGAACATTTACCTCTTTTAATCTTATATTGAAAAGAGGTTCAACCTTCACCTCTTCTACAGGCTCCCAATTTTCACACCAAAGCGAATACTCTGCTCCGTTGAGCTTAGATTTTTCGGTATCCTTCTTAATTTCTTCCTCGTCATAAAGAACAATATCATTTTTAATTTCATCGAGATTCTTTGTCAATGATAATGCAATTCTGCCAACCTCAATACCGTAACGTATTGACTGCTCATAACGATGCTCAAACGTGTGGCCGTCGAGCGCCTTGTCTCTGTTTGAATAAATAGCACAAATTGCACCATTAAAGAACATAAAGTTGTAGCCTGCTTTATTGATTGTTTCGCCCATATAATGAACATAGTCACCCGAGAGCTCACGACCTGTACCATTTTTATCGGATGTAGGTAACCCCGCAACATCAGGATGCGCAGGGAAATTAACTATTAAAGTAGGCTTTTTGGTTTTATCAAACGGAACAAATCTGAGTCTTGTAATATCTGTCACAAGCCCTGTTGCAGAAGGCCTGTTTTTGTTTGAAAAATAATCCTCACCTATGTCCTTTTGCGCAAAATACAGCTCGCCGTCGCACATACTTTCTATTGCTTTAAAAAATGTGTCTGAAACAGATTTTCTGAGAAAATTCATATACTCTTTGTCAGTACCTTGTTCCAAATCCGTCTGTTTTTTGAGATTTTTCTTTCTGTTTCTTAATATTTTACCCGGAAAATCTGTCCACAAGCCTTCTGTATCAACACAGCTGTGAGTATGTGTTGAGCAAACATTTACAGATGCAAGCTTTTTATCAGGATAACGTTCTGCAAACTCCTTGCTGAACATCGCTCTTATTTCTCGTATATCTCCATTTGTAATACCTATGCAGTCAACTGTACAGAAAAGCGAAATACCTCTGCCTGAATTATCAGAAACAGCAATTGCTCTGCCCTGCATATCATCTACAACATTTTCAATAAGATTTTTAAATTTATTATCCGGAGAAATGTAACCGCCCAAGTAGTAGTTTTTCTCTTTATAATCCTTTGGTGTAAGATCTACATTGGCATAACCTATCTGCCAAACAGAATCCTGTGCTTTTTCCTTCAGAAATTCCTCTGTACCGTTATAAAAATTTTCGGTTTTATAATTTTCCAATAAATCAAAATTCACACCATCATTGAGCCGACCAAAAAGTGCTTTGATTACACCGTTAATAGCACCATCTATTATTTTCATCTGTGTATCCTTTTTCATAAAAATACTCCTATATAATTAAAAGGGAGTATAAAACTCCCTTTCTTAAATTATTTTATTACTTTACACGACTCATTATATCCTCTACAACTTCAACAATAACTTCGTTTGTCAAGTAACCGAGAGAATTCGTCTCGTGGTAGTGTTTTCTGTCGAAAACATCCTTACCTTGTTCAATATATGCCTGCGTTTCATTAAGTATAAAATCGTTAGGAACTACACAGTAACCTGTCATATCGTTTGTAACACAGAACACTACAAGATTTTTGTCATTAACAACATCAACCAATGCAGGCGGGTTAATTTCAGGACCTTTACCTGTAGCAGATTTATCTGCCTCTACTGCACCACCGTAAACAACCTCCATAAACGGTTCGCCGGGGAGAAGCAAGATTTGTAAATCATCTATTCTGATATATGTCATTTCTGTCTGAAGTGCAAGACCGAGGTCACCTCTGTCACACGGATATCTTTGCGAGCTACAAGCCTTAATAGTTGCCATCAAAGCAAGAAGGCCATTGTCAACAGGTGCATAATACTTTTGTCTTAAAAGTGTTATTTCAGGCTTTAATTCTCTGTCATTGCTGATTTCAAGAGCAGCCTTTGCAAGAGTTTCACCCTGGATACGTGTTCTTTCGGGTTTATCTTCACAGAAATCACCCGGGTCAACACCACCTATAGCACCTACCGCAAAAAGAACATTAGTCTTTTTAGCATCATTGATTGTTTTTCTGAGCCAATAAGGATAGTCGGCACTACAATCGTTATTGCTGCCGCCCAATGTGTTCGGATGAGCTGCAAAGTTGATAAGCCAGGTTTCCTCTGTACCGTCGTCAGGAACAAATTTTATTCTTGTTAAAGTATCATTAAGAATAACAGGCTCGCGTTTGTCAAGCTGTGCTTCAGGAACGTGAGTTGTACCTACATAAAGCTTACCTTCTTTTCTGTTTTCGTAAGCTTCAATTGCAACCTCTTTAAGTCTTGCCAAAAGTAAATTCATATACTCTTCATCTTTACCTGTCTGAAGCTTATAGAGCTGCCCCCAATAGCCTACGGTATCAAAACCTGCGTGAGTATGTG
>JAFVWD010000046.1 GCA_017501865.1 Clostridia bacterium
GCCGAACACCTTATGTACACAAAATGATGTTATGTACTTGAGACACAAATGAAAAACCGACAAGTCGAAACTTGTCGGTTTTTGGCCTGCCCAAAGGGATTCGAACCCCCGTTCTTCAGAATCGGAATCTGCTGCGTTATCCAGCTGCGCCATGGGCAGATATTATATTATATTTACTAAAAGAAAAATCCATTCTCAAACGAGAACGGATTTTTTGGCAGCGGGATAGGGATTCGAACCCCAACAAACAGAGTCAGAGTCTGCCGTGCTACCGTTACACAATCCCGCTAAGACTTGATTATTATACCTTCAGAAATTGATTTTGTCAAGAGAAAAATCACATATATTACAAAAAATTTTTTTCTCCGCCTAAAATCTTACGAAATCTTAAGATACGGTATTGTAATTTTATGATATAATAAAGCCGAAAGGGTGATATTATGTTTAAAAATCCTAAAACAATGCTTATTCTCTTTGTATTGGCTGTTATCGCGATTTTTGCCTTGTTCCCTACCTTTGGTAACAATATAGATATAAAGGACACAAACGGTCCTGAAAACTATTCTTTGTGTAAATTAACCGATGAGGATATTATTGAAGGAATTGACGGAGATATCATAGAATCTACACAAGAAGGCTCCGATACACATTTTTTTACAGGCAGGCTTTTCTCCGGGGCAGAAGCTATTTATAATTTTGAAAACCCCGATAAAAGCTATACAATAAATCTTTCTAAAATCAGCGTGACAGAAGGAAATTTACGAATTGTTGTAGTTGTTGACAACAAAATAGTTTATGACTTTGAACCAAACAAGCCTTCGCAAAGCTACACTGTTTCAGGATTCACAGATAATGCCTCGCTAAGGGTTGCGGGCGAAAGTGCTGTTTTCGATTTGAAATTTGAAATAGAAAACTCATAATGAAACACAATTTCTGCTCCGGGATTCCCGGAGTTTTATTTTTCTTCTGATTATGCTATAATATTAAAAAAACGAGTGGTGATATTGATGTTCAGAGAATTAGCAAGAAAAAACAAAGCCCTCTCAAAAAACGAGTGCATAAAAATTCTTAAAGAAGAAAAACGCGGAGTTTTGTCTGTCAATGGTGAAAATGACTACCCTTATGGTATGCCTATGAACCACTTTTACTGTGAAGAAACTAAAAAAATTTATTTTCACTGCGGTAAAACAGGACACCGCCTTGACAGCTTGCAGGAATGCAATAAGGCTTCCTTCTGTGTTTACGACCAAGGTATAAAAGAAGATAATGACTGGGCATATACATTAAAAGTGTAATCATTTTCGGGAAAATCAAAGTTATAAATAATGAAGATATAATGAAAAAAATAATTACTGATTTTTGCCATAAATTTACAAATGACGAAGAATATATAAAGAGTGAAATAATAGCTATTTAAAGCAGACACTTCTTTTAGAATTAACACCTGAGCATATATGTGGTAAAATAGTCAAAGAAGCGTAACTGCTTGTTGATAGAAAAAATAATTTATAGTATAATTAATTAAGTTACTATTTCACGGAGGTGTGCTATGTTTAATCACAAAACAAAAAACAATCCCGTTCATATGCTTATTATGGAACAGATAAACGATGTTGAGAATTGTCTTATTCAGTTTGAGAGCTTTATAAGAGCCTCTTCTGCACAAGATGTCTCTTTCGATTCTCTTAACACCTTGGCGAAAGGGATAATTGAAGCTGAAGCTGTTGCAGATGTTTCACTCAGAAAAATGATTGATTCATTAAGCGGAAGCTCATTCCTGACTGCAACAAGACAAGATTTAATTTCAATTGCGACGGGTTGTGATGCCGTTGCAAACAAATGTGAAAACTATGCAAAAATGTCGGTTGTTCAGAATTTCGTTTTCCCTGATGAATACAATGAGGATTTACTCAGAATTGTATCAATAAGCCGCAAACAATTTGATGTGCTGAGAAAAAGCATAAGTCTTCTTTTTTCGGACTTTGGCGGACTTTTAAAAGACCATTCAATTCTCGATGAAATAAGAAAATATGAAACTGAGATTGACAAAATCGAAGAAAGCCTTTACGAAAGAATTTTCAAAATGGATATTTCCTTACCCGAAAAAATGCAAATGTCTGATTTCGCAGATAAAATCGCCGACATTTCAGATATTATAGAAAATTTAGCGGATAAAATTCAGATAATGTTAGTTACAAGAAAGGCTTGATTTTATGATATACCTTTTGCTCTTTGCAGGGTTATTTATGGGTTGGTCGTTGGGAACTAACGATGCCGCTAATGCATTTGGTACTGCAGTTGCAACAAATGTAGTAAAATACAGAACAGCAGTTATTATAATAGCATTACTCGTTGTTGCAGGTGCATTCATAGGTGGTTCAAATAATATCGACAAGGTTGCAGAGCTTTCTACAAGTAATGAAGTAATCGCTTCAGAATCACAGGTTTCAGAAGCCATAGAAAACAACACAGTCGAAACTTTGCGACTAAAAACTGCAATAAAAGCAGCGATTATTTTCACCTGTGCAGGCCTTACCGTTTTTATAATGAGCTATTTAAAATTCCCTGTTTCTGCTAATCAATCAATAACAGGTGCCATAATTGGATGGGGACTTTTTTATGCAGATTATGCCAACCCCGAAATACTCGCAATAAATCTTCCTCAGATCGGAAAATTTGCTTCCACCTGGATACTCAATCCTTTGGGTGCCGGTTTAATATCTTATATTTTAGTCTGGATATTTCATAAGTTTGTAGAAGAAAAGTTTTCTTCGTTAAGCCATTATGATAAAATAGTTAAAACAGGTTATTTATTCGCCGGTGCATTTGCTTCATACAGCATAGGTACCAACTCGTCTGCAAATGTTACTGCGCTTTATTATGATGCAGCATTTAACAAAACCGGTGTTGCCGCTAATTTACTTACAGATGCACGTGTAGCAGCCACTATTGGTGGTGTAGCGATTGCTTTAGGCGTTCTTACTTACTCGAAACGCGTTATGATGACTGTTGGCAGCAGTATTGCCGATATCAGCCAGATTGACGGCTTTCTTGTAATTATTGCAATGGCACTTACTGTTGTTATAATGGGTAAATGGATGGGAATCCCGGTTTCTACCTCTCAGGCAGTTGTGGGTGCTGTACTTGGTGCAGGACTTACACGCGGCAAGGAAAATGTTCATTTAGGTGTATTTAAAAATATTGCAATTGCCTGGGTAAGCTCCCCTACTGTCGCAGGGTTACTCGCATATATAGTTGCCTTAGCAACGCAAAAATACTTTGCATAATCAAGACTCATTTATATTTAATATACTCATATTAAACAATAAAAACCCGTAATCAATTACGGGTTTTTGTTATTTACAACGGTTTTATGCTATAACACAAAGCTTTCCAACATAAGCATAAGAATAACCCCCGGCACCGAAAAAACTGCCGACAATCCCAATGAAAGCCAATTAAGACTTAATGATACGGGCAAAAAATATGAAATGGCGCACACAGCACACACAGCACCAATTCCTCCAAAAGCACTGACTGCCAAAGCCTTAAAAAAATGCTTACTTATTTTAAAAACGAGTAATCCTGCCAGCAAACAAAAACCTGCAAAAATATATATTTCCATTACATCATCACCTGTTAATCATATGATGACGATTTTAACTATATGACGATTATATTTCCGTAAAAATATGTTTTATCATCCCCAAAACGAGCATACTTATTAATAAGCAATAAATTTGAAAGGTTGATTTTTTTGGACAAACACTCGTTTTCATATGAACAATACTGTTCGGTAGTTAAAAAGAATATAATTATTCAGGAAACCTCTTATTATAACGGCAGAAAAAAGATACGCTGTCTCAACCATTTAAAATGCAAAAATGAATTGGGCGGTTGTCAGAACAGATTTATTATAAGAAAGCAAGAAAAGGCAGAAAATCATATTGAAAAAAAGTAACAGTAATAGTATAATCACTTCTGGTGATGTTAATGGGTGGTGTATATATCCATATTCCGTTTTGTAAGTCTAAGTGTCCTTATTGTGATTTTTATTCACTCAGACAAAATGAAACACAGAAAAAATTATACCTTGAAGCACTTCTTGATGAAATTAAAACAAACAGAAGACTCGGGAACTTATTTGATAAAGTGAATTTTACGGCTGACACCATTTATCTTGGTGGAGGAACACCCTCTCTGCTTGACGGTACTGATATTTACAATATAATTACCGCAGTAAAAGAAAATTTCAACATATCTGAAAACGCAGAAATCACAGTTGAATGTAATCCTAATTCTGAAATTGAGAAGCTTATACCCTATTTTAAAAAATGTGGGGTTAACAGAATTTCTCTCGGTGTGCAATCTGCGGTGGATATTGAGCGAAAAAAGCTCGGCAGAAGCTCAGATAAAAAGCGAATTCTTGATATTATAACCACTCTGAAAGCTAACGGAATCTTTAATATATCTTTAGATATTATGTTGGGGATTCCTGAACAAACCGTAAATTCACTTCGTGAATCTCTTGATTTTATAAAAGAGTGTTCAGTTACTCACGTAAGCGCATACATTCTGAATATTGAGAAAAACACACCATTCTTTAATTTAAAAGATAAATTAAATCTTCCTGATGAAGATACCGTTTGTGATTTTTATGAATTTACAAGCAATTACTTACAAAAAAATGGCTTTACACATTATGAAATTTCAAATTTCGCTTTACCCGGATTTGAAAGCAAACACAACACAAAATACTGGTTACTGGAGGACTATATAGGAATTGGCCCCTCCGCACACTCATATTTCAACAAAAAACGATTTTTCTTTGAAAATGATTTAGAAAAATTTATAAATGGTGAAGAAGCTGTTTTTGATTGTGATGGTGGAGATTCAGACGAATATATTATGCTGCGTTTAAGACTTAAAGACGGTCTCAGCCTAAAAGAGCTTCAAAACACATATGGTGAAGAGGTGTTACAGAATATACTGAAAAAAGCACCTATGCTGAAACAACAAGGTTTTATTAATTTCACTACGGACAAAATCTCGCTTACTGAAAAGGGATTTTTAATTTCAAATTCTATTATTTCTCAATTGATATAACAAATATTTGTAGGTAGACAATAAATAAAAACATACTGATAATATTAAACGGGTTCAACAAGAGTAATAACACTCCTGTTGAACCCGCTGATTTATATTGTTTTTTTGAGATTATTTTTAATCATCAATTGCCGCTGCCTTATAACCATTCTGACTATGCTCGCTCATAGTTGAAGCATAATATACATTACCCTTCTGGTCATGTCTGAAGAAGTAATAGCTGGTGTCTGATGGATTAAGCGCCGCATTGATTGCCGAATTACCCGGGTTACATATAGCACCAACAGGAAGTCCCTGACAATCGGTATCACGAGTATCATACAAATCTCTGAATGCAAGATATTTTTGCGTATCTGTAGTAGAAGATGTAAGGGTAACCTTAATAGTTTCTCTAAGATATTTTTCAGTAGCATCACTTTGCAAGCACGGATAAGATGACGGATTATTAAGACGATTGTGGAAAACAGAAGAAATATCTGCCATCTGCTTCGAGGTAGCAGCCTCTGCCTGAATTATTGAAGCAAGAGTAACAATCTCATCCGGTGTCATATCAAGCTCTTCAGCTCGTTTTTGATAATCCTCAGTCCATCTCACTTCAAAGTTGTCTAAAAATCTTCTTACAACACTTGAGGCATTCTCACCTACATAAAACTCATAAGTATCAGGGTAAATAAAGCCCTCAAGAACACGGAATCTTAATTCCTTGTCCTCCTGACCCTTCAGGAAAGAATATTCCTGAGAAAAATCAACGGACTGCATTGTTTTTATAAAGCTTGAAGCAGTACAAACCTTGTTTGCTTCAAGTTTTTCTGCAATTTGGTCAATAGTCCAACCTTCAGGGAAAGTAAGAGTAATTGTTTCAGAGTAATTCTTACCCTCCTGCATTGTAGAAAGCATTTTTTCTATACCCCAGTCACTATTAAGTGAATAAGAGCCCGAAACATATTTACCTTCGCCTTTAACCAACTTCACGAATAATTCACAGAAAAGTCTGTTTTTAATAAGGTCATTTTCTTTAAGAAGCTTAATAACCTCTGTATCAGTTGCACCTGCAGAAATTGTTACCTCGCTGTCAACATCACGCTTTTCAATAGCGAGAACATCGTTTATACAACGTATTCCGTAAAAGCAAAGAATAGCACTCGCAATACCGACAGTTAAAACATAAATCATAAGATGCTTAAGTCTGTCTTTTGCAGTATAAATACCCTTAGCTCTTTGCTGCTTTGCTTTTTTCTTTTTATTTAAAGCATATCGTTGTTTTCCGACAACAGGCGGTGCAGAAGCCATCACCTTGTCCCCGCGGGCATTTCTTGCATATTTTCCGTACGGAGATGTTGCTTTGCCTTTTCTTTGTTGCTCTGCAACCTCTTCTATTTCTTTAGGAGGATTTGAGAAATAAACCTCACCTTTATAAGATGATTTATTTCCTCTTTCATACATACTACGCTTATTTCTTTCAGCTCTGTCAAGCTCTTCTAAGTACTCATCTGCTTTAGACTTTGGCAAAATTCCTTTTGCAGCCTTAAAAGCAGCATTACCGCTACTACCATTTTTTGGTGTAGGCAAATCCTTGTCAGGA
>JAFVWD010000047.1 GCA_017501865.1 Clostridia bacterium
AAGTTTGTTCATAGTATAAAACATAAATTTTTCATCAATTTTAGTTTGTTTGTATTTTAAATGGGTTCTATAGGCTTATTAAACCTACAGAACCCATTGCTATATCTGGTTTTATATGGTCTGCGCTTTTTTTACATCCCTTATATCTTATTGCCAGATTGCATAAAGAGTTGTGTCTTCTGTAACAGAGAATTTTTCTCCGCCTAAATAATCTGCCTTCTGAGCATCCTTATTTTCGGACCAACCCAGGAAAACCCTGCCCTTTAACTCGGGAATTGTTTCGCTTACGAGAATTTCCGAACCGTTTTCACTCATTTGCTCAATAGGTGTATTTTTACCACCGTTAACATCATAGGTTACAGTACATTTTGAATCCTCGCTGTATTCTACAATAAATCCGTTAGCCGAATGTGTTTCAAAAATTCCGCAAACAGACCATCTTGCACTACCGTCATTGAGCATTACGGCATAATTTTCTTTACCGCCGTTAAATTTTACTTTTTTTGCATAGTTGCCGAAATCGGCACCGAGAAGCTCTCTCTTTGTTCCGCTTTCACCGATATAATATTGATCACAACCCTTTAAAAGGATTGAAAGGAGTTGGTTTTCAGCTTCATCATTAATTTGTGCTAACTTACCGCCCTTTGCCTTTGCAAAGGAAGAAGCTTGTTCATAGGTAAGTGAGCTGTCGTAAATTTCATAACGGTTACCGCCGAAGGAAGCAGTATTTGAAGGCATTACCTTTTCAATATCTATTTCGCAGATAAATCCTGTTTTTCTTTTGTTTTCTACTGTTTCTTCCCATTCTCCCTCTGTACCTATAACAACATTACTGAATTTGCCGTTCGGAGAAGACTGAAGATTTGTATAATCATAAAATTCGCCGTTATCCCAGCTATATTCGCCATTTTCCTCATCGGTCAAGCCAATGTAATATCTTTCAAAGGAACCATTCTGAAGAATTTCCTTTACAGCTTCCTGTTCATCTTCACTTGTTATAGTTAAAAGGTGTCCGCCCATAAGTGCACAAACCTTTTGTGCTTCATTAAAGCCGAGAGAAATGTCGTAAAGTGCATATATGCTATCTTCTGTGCTCATTATAGCATCTGCTCTTCCGATGTCTTTAATATCTGCTGAACGATCCTGATAATTAGGACGGGCAACATAATTAATACGGGCACGATTGCTTGAAGCATAGCCTGAAGAAACAGGGTACTGCAAAGCCTTAACCTCGTCTGACATATTACCCTCTACTGTATAAATATAATCATCATCTACACCAACAATAAGGCCTACGTGGTCGACACAGCCGTAACCACCTGAGCAAGTACAGCTGAAAATAAGGTCACCTGCTTCTACTGCCTTACTTCCGAAACGGAAACAATCTGCCCCTACAGACGGAAGTAATGATGAATATGATGAACTTGCTGAAGTTAATTTAGGAAAAACAGAAGCAGGAACACCCGCTACATAAGCACACCACGAAACAAACACGTTGCACCAATAGCTCTGCATACCATACCATCTGCCATATTCTGTACAGTTACCGCCACCTGACGAATAACCCGACAAATCGCTTCTGCTTGAGCTTTCGTGGTAACCTACCTGTGATTTTGCAATATTGCAAATATCAGTAACTTGATCTCCCGTAAGCTCAACCTTACAAAGAGCCTTATAAAACTCGCTGCTCATATAAGAAGATGAGGCGCTGTATTCAACATTTCGAGCATCAGCATTTATGCTAAGCATAGGAACCGCTGTAAGTACTATAGCAATAAAAACTGCTGTAACACTTTTAATTCTGCTTTTAATCATAGAATATTAAGCCTTTCGTTAGTTTTGAGTTTTTGCCTTGTCACTAATAATTATTTCAAAATTGTTGCTAATTATTACAAAAGTGTAACAATTCCTGCGAACGATTGACATTGTAACACATAAAAAAGCCTTTTACAATGCACAAATTGCACTATAAAAGGCTTAAATTTAATCTATTTTGCACAAAACTAAACAAAAAATAAACATTTTGACATAACTTTAGTAACATTTTGAAATTATTTCAAAGTCAAAAACTGTCATTTTCCGACTTATTATGACACCGCCAAGTACTCAGTTAACTATTTTTTCACCGTCAAAAACTATTACTCCGACACCGCCGCCAACATCGTTACCTTCAAGAAGCCATTTTTTGTAGCATCTTTTCAACGAGGTATCTTCAGGGAGGTCGTTATAGGGAGCATTTTCATATTTACCGAAAATCCTCCACAAATCCTCCTTTGTGTCGCTTATATACCCGTCGTAAATGTAAAAATCTTTCATAAATTTTACTATATTGGAATTTTCAGGCAAAAAGTTATAGTGCTTTTTATAAAGCAACCATGAATGACACACAAAAATAATTCTGCCGTTTTTTACAAATGAGGTATCCTTATAAAACTCGTAAGCTTTTTTGTAAGACTCCATTCTCACCTCTTCAGTAAGCGGAACCCCTGAGGACGGAATATGTAAGAACAAAACCTTTGTACCCTTTTTAATTTTATTTCCGCCGGGTGTGACAATTTCACGGTCAGT
>JAFVWD010000048.1 GCA_017501865.1 Clostridia bacterium
CTCTATTATAGGCGGATTTAAAAGTGATGAGCTTTCAAAAATTTACAATCTTTCACCCTCGACGATTCGTTCCAGGCAAAAAAGGGCACTTGAAAAATTAAGAAAAGTATTAGAGGTGAATTTATGAAAAGCGAAGATATGAATGTAAATGAAGTTTTAAGCGAAAAAGAGCTTTCGGAGTTAAATGATGTACTTAAAGCTTGCGAAAATGCAGAATTACCTGAGGGGCTCAGCAAAGAAAATATAGTGCAACTTCTGAAGAAAGAGGTAAATAAAGAAGAACTACTGAAAAAAGAAAGTGAAGATATAAGAAAGGAGAATAAAAGCCTCTTTAAAAAGATGATTGCAGCGGCAGCTGTATTTGCAATTGTTGTTACAAGTCTTGTTGTGTTTAAACCGTGGCAGAGTAATACCAATCTGATTGCACCTTCAAAAGAGAATACTGAAAACACAGAAAATATCAGTTCAGACTATGCCGAAATTGAAAATTTGTTTGTAAGCTATAAAAGTAATTATCAGAAATCACAAAGAGGCGGTCTGTTTGATGGTATTTACGGAGCTATAAGTGATTTTGGTGCTATGAAGGATTCGGCAACCATGGAGGGCGGTCTCGCATACGGAGCACCTGTAGGCGGTACGGGAGAAATGAATGGCAGTACATCAGGAGCAGTAATACAGCAGTCTTCCGGACAAAACAATTTTGAATTGAGAGAAGACACGTTGTATGAAGATGTTGCCGAAAATACAGAGCACGGCGAAACAAATGAGCAGGTTAAAGGTGTAAACGAAGCAGATATAATAAAAAATGACGGAAAATATCTTTATGTGGTACCGTCACAGGAATCATACTGGACATATATTGAATTTCTGCGATATAAAACAACTGAGGAAACAACAGCAGATGCTGAGAAGAAAACAGACGAAGATGTGTATGTTTCTCCCGGATATAATCCTTACGGGGATGTAATGAAAGATAAAACCGATGAGGATTTTGATAATAAAATTTGCATTGTTTCAACAGATGAAAACGGCAAGCTCAAAAAGCTGAGCGATATAAAATTTGATGATAAGAAAAACGAAAAGATAATTTATTCTGAGGCGAGAGAAATCTTTGTTGATAACGACAGACTTGTTGTAATTGCTGATTGTTATTCGGCATATGCTGATGAAAACGCAGCAGACAGAGAAGATTATTACGTTAATGCAAAACATATTACAAGTGTGATTTCTTATGATATAAAAGACAGAAGTAACCCGAAAGAGGAGTGGAGGGTTTACCAGGACGGTCTGTACATTTCTGCAAGAAAAATAAACAATAAATTGGCAATTGTTTCAAAATACCATGTACCGCTTTATTTTGATAACCTCGATATAACCGACTACTGTGTTCCGGAGGTATATAAGGGTTATGATGCTTGCAGAATTGCCCCTGAAAATATTTGTATGATGGATGATATAAGAGATTCTGCTTATGTGGTTGCTTCAACAATTGATGTAACTGACTGTGAAAAAACATTTAATTCAGTTGCGGTTTTAGGCGGTGGGCAGGACGTTTACTGTGACAGCGACACACTTTATGTAACAAGCGGTGGCTATGAGAGTACAATAACCTATGGTAATGGTGAACTTACCGGTGAAATATTTATGATAGATGATTCCGCGCTCTATAATACCGAGATTTTAAAATTCGATATTTCAGGAAGCGAAATAAAATATGTGACAAAGGGTAAGGTAAACGGCCACGTGCTTAATCAGTTCAGTATGGATGAATATAACGGATACCTTCGTGTGGCGACAACTACAGGTAGCTTCGCAGAGGCTGAAAATAATCTGTATATATTAAACGAAAACCTTGAAGTTGTCGGTAAAACGGAAGGTATTGCGAAGGGTGAAACCATTAAGTCTGTAAGATTTATGGGAGATACAGGCTATGTTGTGACCTTTGAGCAGACAGATCCGCTGTTTGTAATTGATTTGAAAAACCCGAAGGAGCCAAAGGTTTTAGGTGAACTCAAAATCCCCGGATTTTCAAAGTATCTTCATCCTGTTTCAGACACTCTTCTTTTAGGAATAGGTGTTAACGGTGACGAAGGCGGTTCCGGTAACGGAATGAAGGTGTCTTTGTTCGATGTAAGTGACAGTAAAAATCCGAAAGAGATTTCTAAATATGAGATACTGCCGCCTGCCGATACAGAAACTGACTTCCATTATATAGACAGTGTGGCACTAAATGACCACAAAGCAGTTTGTTGGGATTCTGCTGATTTGGTTATGTATATACCATATATTGTTAACTTTGAGCACTCGTATACTTCAGAAGAAGGGTATAATATAGCTTTTTCTTCATCAGACAATGTAATTGCATTAAAAATAGATGTTAAGAATAAAAAAATTAAAAAGCTTAACAATTACCAGGCAGGGTATTCTGATGAGGTTTATAAAGTCGAAATGGTTAACAGAGTTACTTATACAGGAGATGTTGTTTACTCATATTCACAGGGCGGAAACGAAATATGTTCATTTAACAAGCAAACAGGTGAAAAGCTTTCTTCTGTGAATTTAAACAAGTGATAAACTACAGATTTATAATACGGTTGTTGGAAAAATTACAGAGTGTATGTCGTAATACAAGATAAAAAAACGGATGTTGCAAAAAAGTAACATCCGTTTTTGTTAATTGTGCTTATTGTTAAAAGTAAATGTTAGTGTTATAATGTAGTGTGGTGGTATACAGAAAAAATAAAAATAAAGGGGAATAAGGAAATGAAAAAAGTATTATCACTGATTATTGTTTTTTTAATCGTTATTTCATCGGTTCCTGTTACAATTGCTTCTGCGGCAGATGTAATAGAAATCAGTTCGGCGGCACAGCTTGCCTCCATTGGTAATAACGACAGCTATCCGCTTAACGGTAGCTATAAGCTTACTAAAAATATCAGTCTGAGTGAGTACGACAGTTGGACTCCTATTGGTTCGTCAACTGCTTTCTCAGGAACATTTGAGGGTAACGGTAAGACTATTTCAGGCTTGAAGGTAAATACATCAGGCGCTTATGCAGGTCTTTTCGGTCAGGTTTCTGGTACCGTTAAGAACCTTGAGGTTATAGGTACTGTTACATTAAATTATTCATCAAGCAGTGTAACAAGTGTTTATGCAGGACTTCTTGCAGGTAGTGTAAGCGGCTGGTTTGCTGTAATTGACAGCTGTTCAACAAGTGGTGAGGTTAATGCAACTATGAACTGCACTGCGAGCTGGGGCTTCGGTACTGCAAACGTTTATGCAGGCGGTGTTGTAGGTAACAACAGCTCATGGATTGCTTCTGAGGTGCTTTCACACAAATCAGGTGCAGTAAATGCTTCTTACACAGGCAGTAGCGTAAGCGGTAATGCATACGCAGGCGGTATTGCAGGTAAAACCACAGCAGGTATTGTAGACAGCTTCAACAAAGCAGCTGTTTCTTCTTCAAGCAGTAAGGGCTCATCTTATGCAGGCGGTCTTGCAGGCTCTTGTGCTTCAACAGAAACATCATACAATACAGGCAATGTAACTGCAGGTACATACTGCGGTTCAATAGCAGGTTATGCAACAGGTACTTCAACTAATTGCTATTATCTTACAGATTCTGCAGCTCAGGCTTTTGGAGGCTACAGCGGTAGCACAGCTCCTTCTGCAACTGCAAAGAAATCTTCAGATATGACAAATAAAAAGTTGTCAGGCTTTAACTTTGATGATGTTTGGGAAAGCTCTCTTTTCGGGCCTCCCGGGCATTATGAAAAAAATGAAATTATTACAGGTAGTGTATCAGTTTTAGGCTCATTCCAGGTAGGCGAAAAGCTTACTGCAGATATGAGTCAGGTTTCACCGACTTCTGCTTATGACGGTGTTATCAAATATGTAAAATATCAATGGGAACGCGGTACAAAGGACAGCGATGGCAACATTGCTTATGAAAAAATAAGCGGTGCAACAAGCGATAATTATACTCTCACATCAAGTGATTTGGGTAAATATGTTCGTCTTGTAGTTCGTGGTCGTTTTAATTACGGAGGTAAGCTTGAGAGTAAAGAAACTTTAGTTACTGCAGCAGTTCCTAAAAATGTAAAAGCGGCAACAGATGACAACGGTGTAAAGGTTTCCTGGGATAAAATTTCAGGTGCAACACAATACACAATTTACAGAAGCGATTATACAGAAGGTACAAATATTTTCGGTACAGTCATAGGTGGCGGTTTCAGCAGTTTCAATAAGGTAGGTACTTCAACAACAAACAGCTATCTTGATGAAGGTGTTGTTACAAATAAAAAGTATAAATATAAAGTAACAGTTACTATGGGCGGAGTTGAAAGTGAACAGTCACAAGAGTCCAACGAAATTACCGCTCAGCTTGCATGTAATCATACATGGGATTCGGGTAAAGAAACTACCGCGGCAAAGTGCGAAACAACAGGTGTTAAAACATATACCTGCACAATATGTGGCGGAACAAAAACAGAAGTGATTCCTGCAACAGGTCACAGCTACAACAACGGTACAGTTACAAAGCAGGCGACCTGTGAAGAAAATGGTGAAAAATCATTTTTCTGTTCAAAATGCTGGACAACAAAGACAGAAGTAATTCCTGCAACAGGACATAATTATGATTCGGGTAAAATAACAACTCAGGCAACATGTGAAGCCGCAGGTGTTAAAACCTTTACTTGCGAAAACTGCAGAGGCTCTTATACAGAGACAATTCCTGCAACAGGTCACAATTATGACGGTGGTGTTGTTACAACTCAGCCTACCTGCGAAACAGAAGGCGTGAAGACATATACTTGCTCAAATTGTCAGGGTAAAAAGACAGAAGCTATTGCGGCTCTCGGCCATAATTTTGAAAATCCGGTAATAACAAAGCAACCCACTTGCCTTGAACCCGGTGAAAAAACAGGTACTTGCCTTACTTGCGGAAAAACCACAACAGAAGCAATTCCTGCAACAGGTCACAGCTACAATAACGGTAATATAACAACACCTGCAACTTGCGAAGGTATCGGTGAAAAAGTATTTGTTTGTACCGCATGCGGTGTTGCAAAGTCAGAAATTCTTCCTGCTTTGGGTCATAATTTCTCAGCTGCATTTACAGTGGACAGAGAAGCAACTTATGAAGCAGAAGGCGAAAAATCAAGACATTGTACAAGATGTGATGCAAGAACAGATATAACAGCTATTCCGAAGGTTGTTAAGGTGGAAATGCCTTCATATCAATTTGCACGCGCAAAGGGCGGAGTACAGGTAACCTGGAGTAAGGTTTCAAATGCAACAGGCTATGAGGTATATAAGGCAGAACTTAAAAACGGAAGCTGGACTTCATGGCAGAAGGTTAAAACAACAGATGCTAACGCAACATCATATTTAGATACAAGAGTTATTTCAGGCAATTCGTACAGATATGCAGTTTCTGCATTACCGGGTGAATTCAGCTATGCATATGAAGGCTACGGTTCAGTACTTTTCCTTGCGACACCTGTTATAGCTTCAACAGCATCAACAGAAAGAGGTATTAACTTCACTTGGAATTCAGTAGCAGGCGTTGAAGGCTACATTATTTACAAAAAGGTAGCAGGCAGCTTTAACCAGATTGCGGTTGTAGGCTCTGCAACAACAGGCTTTACAGATATTGATGTAAAAGATGGCGAAACCTATACCTATGCAGTTGCAGCAATGGATGGTTACGGATTTGCCGAGATTAACTCAGAATTTACTGTAACATATGAATTACCGAAGCAAGAGGTTATTGAATTAGATATTCCGAGTGTAAAAATTGTAAATACTTCAAAGGGTATTAAGGTTACATGGAACAGCATTGAAAATGCGAAGAGCTACGTTGTTTACAGAAGATATTACAATACTTCATCTAAAAAATGGAGCGGTTGGAGTGTAATTAAAAAAGGTGTTTCTTCAACAGGCGTTATTGATACAACAGTAAAACTCGGAACAAATTACCGCTACACAGTAAAAGCAGTTGGTGAAAATTCAGTAAGTAAATATAAGTCGACAGCTACATTAAAATACAACGTAACACCGGTAGTAAAGGCTGCAAATGTTACAAATGGTATTAAAGTAACATGGTCAACAGTAGCAAATGCAACAGGATACACAGTTTACTCTTCAACCTACAACGCAAAAACTAAAAAGTGGAGCGGTTGGAAAAACAGAGGTACTGCAGGTAAAAACAGAACCTCATGGGTAGACAAAAAAGCAAAATCAGGTGCTTATTATAAGTACACTGTACGTGCGGTTTACGGCAGCCAGAAGAGCAGCTACAAGGCTACTGCTAATATAATACGTCTTGTTAATCCGACAGTAAAAGCAGTAAAAACCTCAAACGGAATAAGAGTTACATGGAACAAGGTTGCAGGTGCCAAGAACTACAATGCTTACAGAGCAGAGTATGTAAACGGCAAATGGAGCGGCTGGAAGCTTATTGCAACAACAAATAACAGAACAGTTGCCCTTACTGATGCAACAACTAAAAAAGGTGTAACCTATAAGTATACAATTCGTGCTGTAAACGGCAAAAATGCAAGTAGCTTTACAGCAAGTAAAAATGTTAAGAGATAAATTTGTCACTTTGCATTTGGTTTGTAATTGAATAGTATTTACAAAACCCTATCATTTTACATTGTTTAAAATGGTAGGGTTTCGTGTTTTGTAGTGTTTAATTTTTTGCACTCGATTGATTTATTTTTTTGTAAAAATTATTCCACTACTCACGGGTGATTTTTAATGATGAATTACGGCTGTGCGATCGGTAATTATAAATTATATGCTCTGAAAACTTGATTTTTTATTTTAGTGGTAGTATATTGTAATTATAGAAAATATAAAAGGGTGATGCTTAGTGAAAAAAATATTAAGCCTTGTTTTAGCATTTGTGTTTGTTGTTGGTATATGTGCTTCTGCACCAATTACAGCAAATGC
>JAFVWD010000049.1 GCA_017501865.1 Clostridia bacterium
GGGAGCAAATTGCCGATTCAGCAGTTAAATCGTGTCGAAGCTATGATGATATAAGGTTAATGGCTGTGACAAAAACCGTTCCGGTTGAGTATATAAATTATTCCATAGATAACTGTGGTATAAATCTTATAGGTGAAAACAAGGTTCAGGAGTTTCTGTCAAAAAAGGATGATTTGCATTCTGCGAATATTGAAAAGCATCTTATAGGGCATCTTCAGACAAACAAAGTAAAGAAAATTGTCCCTCTTGTAGATATGATTCAGTCGGTTGACAGTCTGCATCTTGCAGAGGAAATTTCAAAACAATCCGTGAACAATAATTTGAAAAGTAATATTCTTTTAGAAGTGAATATAGGTAACGAGGAGAGTAAAACAGGTTTTGATAAAGTTGCTTTTTTTGAGTCGTTATCAAGAATTTCGGAATTACCTAATATTGCGGTTAAAGGAATAATGACTATACCGCCAATTTGCGACAATGAAAATGAATTGAAGCAATATTTTATAACTATGGCACAGTATTTTAATGATATCAAAGAAAAAAATTATAAAGGCTTTGATATGCAGATTCTTTCAATGGGTATGTCGGGTGATTATCCGCTGGCTATTGAGTGCGGTGCAAATCTTGTAAGAATAGGCTCCTTGATTTACGGAGCGAGAATATATAAATGACGGAGGTAAATAAAAATGGATATTAAAGGTTTAATTGGTAAAATGATGGGTGATGACGATTACGAGGCTTTTGAAGATGAGGATATGGTAGAAGAAGAGGTCGTTCCTTCATATCAGAGTCAGAGAAGCTCTATGAGAGCAGAGGAAAGCTACCGTCATGAACCAAGACAGAGCATGAGAGGTCAAAGAAGAGCTCCGCAAATGCAAGAGGAGGACCCTTCAAAAATTGTTAATATTCATACAACTGCAAAATTACAGGTTGTTTTATCAAAGCCTGAAAAGTTTGAAAATGCAGTTGAAATTGCAGATAATCTTAATGAAAAAAGAACAGTTGTTTTAAATCTTGAAGGTACAAACAGAGATATTGCAAGAAGACTTATAGATTTTCTTTCAGGTGTTGCCTATGCAAATGGCGGTCAGCTTAAAAGAGTTGCAAACAATACATTTATTATAACTCCTTACAATGTTGATATTTCAGGTGACCTCATAGATGAGCTTGAAAATACAGGTATGTTCTTTTCGCAAAATTAATTGGTTCAGGTGCCAAGAAGATTGTTAAGTGTTGAGAGTTGAAAAAATTTACTAAAAACGAAAAAATACGGAAGTGGGTAAATAATTATGATGACACCGTCACAATTAAAAGAATACGAATTTAAAACAGCGGGTCGTAATGCTTATAAAGCTGATGACGTTGATGATTTTTTTGCCGAGGTTGCGGCAAACTATACAAAGATGTTCCATGAAAACGGTGAGCTTGTAAGACGTGTAGGACTTCTCGCAGACCGTCTCGAAAAATTTAAAAAAGAGGAAGAGGAAATAAAAAGTGCGGTTGTAAGTGCACAAAGAGCGGCAGATATTATTGTCCGCGATGCTAAAAACTCTGTTGCAGATGCTGAAAGTGAAGCTGAAGCAGTGTTAGCTGCTGCAAAAAGTGAAGCTGAGCTTATTAAAAGTGATGCTGAAAAACAAGCAATTGCCGACTCAGAGCTTCTTCTTTCAATAACAAGAGATAAGGCTCAGGAGATTATAAAAAAAGCAAAAGAGGAAGCACAGGATATTTTAATAAAGGCAAATTCTTCTGCTAAGGATGCTATGGGCGCAGCAACAAGAACAATGACAAGTGAGTCACTTCATTATGATATGCTCAAAAAAGAGGTTGCACAATTCAAGTCTGATATACTTAATCAGTACAAAACTCATATTGAGCTTATTTCAAAGCTCCCGGATTTAGCGGAGGAAGAAGCTAAAAAGCTTGAAAAAGATACTCATTCCGAAGAGTCTGCTGAAGAAGATAAAAAAAAAGAAATAGTTGAATCAGAAATTGAGTCAATTGCAACTAAGGCAGAAGAGAATATAGCGGAAATTGATGTTTCAAAAGAGGTTTTGGAAGCAGTTTCTGAAAGAGAAAACATCTCAGCAGAGCAAGTTGAAGCTGTTGAGGAAGAAAAAACTGAGGAAAATAAAGAAATAAATAATTTCGGTTTCAAGACTTCGGCTGAGCCGGCACAGGAGCCGAACATTTTTGAGATAAATGCAAATGTTGAAGCTGATGTTGAAGATTTAGTAGAAGATTCAATTGAAATAACTCTTGATGAAGCAAACGGAATGTCTGCCGATGATTTTGCTGAGCCGGAAGAAATCAGATATGTAACCGAGGATGAAGAAATTAATGAAAGAGTAGAAGCTTTACATTATTTCTCAACTGAAAATAAAGATGAATTAATGGAAGTTGATGAAGAAATGCTTACTCAGGATGGTGAGATGGTTGTAAAAACCGATTTACCTTTAAGCTTTTTTGATGATGCTGATAATCTTGAGTTTGTTGATGACTTCGACGGAATGGAAAGAGATGATGAGTCATCTTCGTTTTCATTCTCTTCGGTGAAAAATAACATAAATGCAAAAAAACGACCGATGAACAGAGTAACCGTTGATTCTGCTTACCTTGATTTCCTTGCTTCAGAGACAGATGAAGAAGAGACAGAGGAAGAAGAAAATGTAGCTGTTCAGGAAGAAAATGAAGAACCTCAGAAAAGAGGATTTTTCAAAAGAAAATAAAAAGCAGGGGTAAATAATGTCAATTATAGGTGCTGTATTATTTGTGCTTTCACTTGTCGGTATTGACCAGGTGGTAAAGTATTTTGTAATTGAATATTTAAAGCCTGTCGGAATTATTGAAGTTATTGAAGGGTTTATCAGACTGAGGTATATTGAAAATACAGGAGCCGTATTCGGTTCGTTTGCTGCTCATACAGCATTGCTTACGGTAGTTTCAATTATTCTTCTGGGTGTCACAATTTACTTTCTTTTTACCCAGAAAAACAAATCAAAGCTTGTCAATTTCTCTCTTCTTTTAATGATTTCCGGGGGAATAGGTAATATAATAGACAGAATTCGTCTGCATTATGTTGTCGATTATATTGAACCGACTTTTATTGATTTTGCTGTTTTCAATTTTGCTGACTGTTTAATTACTGTTGGTGCTTTTGTGTTAATGATTTATTTAATTGCAGATATGGCTAAGGATGCTAAAAACAGCAAGTCCCCTGTGAAAGATGATGAGTTTCTTAAAGATGATACGGTGATTGATAATGAAAGAAATTGAGCTTGTTGCAACAGAAGAAGTGAACGGGTTCAGGATAGATAAAGCCGTTTCTTTAGTTTACGAAGAGCTTTCAAGAAGCTCTGTGCAGAATTTGTTGGAAGAAAAAAAGGTTTTGCTGAACGGAAAAACAGCCAAAAAAAGTGAAACTGTAAAAACAGGAGATGTTCTTAAGATAGAAATCCCTGAGCCAAGACAGCTTTCGTTAGAGCCGCAGAATATTCCTCTGGAAATACCGTATGAAGACGAATACCTTCTTGTAGTTAATAAACCAAAAGGAATGGTAGTTCATCCTGCGGCAGGCAATTATGACAAGACTCTTGTTAATGCATTGCTTTACCACTGTGGCGATTCACTTTCAGGTATAAACGGTGTCATAAGACCGGGGATAGTACACAGAATAGATAAAGATACAAGCGGATTATTAGTTGTAGCAAAAACGGATGCCGCTCACATAGGCTTGGCAGAACAAATTAAGGACCATTCTTTTAAAAGAGAATACAGAACTGTTATTGTAGGTAATATAAAGGATGACAAGGGTACTATAAATTTACCTATCGGCAGACACCC
>JAFVWD010000050.1 GCA_017501865.1 Clostridia bacterium
TCAGGCCAGTGCACCATAGGCGCGGTGTAAAAAGTCAAAGTGTGTTTACCAAGTGATAATTCTTGCCCATCACCTACTACAACTTGCCTTTCAGCAAAATCTGTTTTAAAGTAATTCTTCATAATAGAAAAAGCTTTTTGTGATGAAACTATTTTTACATCCGGATACACTTTTACAAATTCCGCAATATTAGAAGAATGGTCCGGCTCCATATGATGAACAACTAAATAATCAGGTATTTTGTCTTCTAATACATCTTTAATATTAGCAATCCATTCATCCTTAAAATCATTATCGACAGTATCCATTACTGCAATTTTTTCATCAAGAATCACGTACGAGTTATATGCCATTCCGTTAGGAACCTCATACTGACCCTCAAATAAATCAATTTTATGGTCATTTACACCAACATATTTAATATCATTTGTAATTTTCAATTTCAACTCTCCTTAAAATTTATTAATCTTTTTGATTTTTATTTCACACGAATTCAAATCGTATGAATTAATATCAACTGAATTAATCTGCCTGTCATTGTATGTCACATAGTAATAAATTCCTTTATTAACATTACAACAAGAGGAATAACGAGTATACTCGTATTCACTGTTTTTAACTAAAACACAGCCTTTTGGCATTGCAACAGAAGCAAGAATATATAAGAACTGATTTACGTTTTCTTGTTCGTTTCTGAATTTCATTGATTTATACTTAACAAATGTTGCCTTGATAAATCTCGAAGCTGAAGAATAATCACCCGGTAAACCCAAAGCGCCCATTCCAAAGCTATAGTTTTCAAAATTAATTTTATCAGAAAACAAGTTTTTACTATCGCCCTCATAAAGCGACATATAGTTATTCAGATTAGTAATATGAAAATCAAAGGTCGGATTATTTGTCAGAACACCTACAGGATTGTCGTAAATTTTCAAACCTGCTTCAGTGCTTTCAACAGTTAAACTTTTTTCTTTGTCTGATACAATCCAATGCAAAGGAGATAACGAGAGCTCTTTACTGAAGCTTATGTTAACAATATTTATAGCTTTAAGCTCCCTGAGAGCTTCACCCACATCTTTACATTTACCTAAAATATACGGAATAAGCTCAAACGGTGTGACATTGTTTAAAGCTTCGTCGAACTCGTGGTAAAAAGCATTGCCGGGGAAATTAAGCCCCGCCATACTAAGCCCCATTTCATTTGTAGCATCAAAATACAGCGGAAAATCATTTATTACTGTTGCCATTCCTAAAAATGCATAGTGATTTTTTAAATTTTCAAGGCAACGCATCTGAATTTCAAAATTCCTTGGTGTTATAACAACACATTCATTATATGAGCATTCAACATCAAGATTACGTCCAAAAAAAGTATCACCTGAATTAAAGGTTATTGCAGTACACATTTTCATCACCGAAAATATTATGCCGAGCTTATTCTGTTTGATACCTTTTAATAATCAATCCCCGAATTAATAAATCCGACATTTTTGAAATCCTCGGGATTATGACGAACTATAAAATCAATATAAGAATCAACAAGCTCTGCCGTGAAAATATATCCCGAAGGATTCATATGACCGTGTAGATAAAACTGACTTTTAAACTCATCGTCATACACAGGACCATACTTATATAAATCAATTACATATGAATTCTCAAAGAAATCTGCCAGACTCTGAAGTGTTTCTGAAAATACCTTGCATAAATTTTTTCTTGGCTCCTGATCTTCATTTGGAAATGTGACAAAGAAAAATTTAGCATCAGGACTAATTTTTTTATAACGGCTTACAATCGCACCGTAATAGCCTAAAAAAGTTTTCTTGTTTTTAGTATAATCCTCTTTATTAATATCAGAAAGCGAACCGATTTCATTGTCATTTTTCAAGTCATTAACACCTAAAGCTATAACATATGCCTGACAAGCCTTTTCTTTACTAAAAAAATCATTTGCTTCAGCAAATGTTTCCATATATTCTCTTGCTGTCATACCCCCACGAGAAAAATTATAAGCAATAAGTCCATTTTTTCTCGCTATATACTGTCCCCAGGAATATTCATATAAATCATGATATTGCTTATTACCCGCATTATCACAGGTTTCAAATTCACCTGAGGAAAGACTGTCACCGATGAATGCGATTTTTCTAAATACAGAAGTTCTGCTATAACCACTCACTAAGTTATCAAGTGGTTTTTCGTCAATATTATAAATTTTTTCATTCCAATTCATAATGCATCTCCTTAGAGTAAAAAGAACGTGTTTCATAGACGGATTTTTGCTCAAACAAGATTTCCTTTTGATTATACAAAAAACCTCAAAATAAAACAAGTATTCTTAATAAATTTAAATTTGAAAATGTTAACAAAGTAATAATTTAAAATTTTTTGCATAAACCTCTTGACAACTGAGTATAATTTATGTATAATAGCGGAGCACTTTGAAAGTGTAGTTGAAATACATCGCGGGGTAGAGCAGCTTGGTAGCTCGTCGGGCTCA
>JAFVWD010000003.1 GCA_017501865.1 Clostridia bacterium
ATCTTTTACAGATACAGATCTTTTAATTCAGGAGAAATACAAAAAAAGCCTCTGCGACATCATCTCGGAAGAGGGCACAAGGGCTTTTTTGGATATTGAAGAAGAGGTTATTCTTAATACAGAATTTGATAATTGCGTTATAGCTACAGGGGGAAGCGCAGTTTATGGCGAAAAAGCAATGCAGAAGCTAAAAAAGAACTCAACTGTTGTGTTTTTAAAGCTTTCAGCTGAAGAAATAAAAAAACGTATTGGTGATATTAAGTCACGCGGAGTTGTGCTTACAAACGGTACTACTGTAGAAGAGCTGTTCGAAGAAAGAAAGCCTCTTTATCAGAAATATGCAGATTTTACAGTTGATTGCGACAATTTAACAGTAGAAGAGTGCGTTGAAAAAATTGTTGCTAACCTGTAATTTCATTAAAAAAAGCAGAGCTGCTTTTTCCGTACGGACGGTTGAAGCGACCTAAGTCAAAAAGCTCATCACCCTGAGAGATTAAATTAACACATTCTCTGCAACCGAGAGTTACTGTAAAGCCCATATCTTTAACAAGCTCTGAGAGAAGGTTATTTCTTATACCGTAAGGGTAAGCTAAAATATATGGTGTTATGCCGATGTCGGAAAGTAAGCTTTTATTCAGTTTTCCGATATCGGCTTTCATTTTTGTCAGGTACTCGGAATTACTTTCGCCGTAAGTCTTACCCATACCGCGACGCGAACCGAGAGAGTGGCAGTTGTAAGAATGGTGCCCTATTTCCACAAGGCTGTTTTCGGATAGAATTTTTAAATCATTTTTATTCAGATATGCGTAACGGTCATCCGTGTCGCCATTTTCGGTATACAGGTCAACTAAAGAACCTACCACATTAATTACGGCGGGGAAATTATATTCCTCAAGAAGAGGAACAACCTTTGTCAGAAAACTGCGTTGTCCGTCATCAAAGGTAATTACAACAGGTTTTTCAGGCAAATCCTTTTTTCCGTTGCAGAAATCAAGGAGCTCCTGAAGCTTTACGGGGGTGAAATTGTTTCTTTTTAAATATTCAAGGTCTTCTTTTAAAAGTGACTCGGGTATAACGTAATCGCCCCAGAGATTTTTATTTTCGCTTATCTGGTGGTACATTATTATAACAACTTCCTTTTCGTTATCTGAAAATACTTCGGTATCAGGCAAAAATGTGTTCGAAAGAGCGGTTATAATCATAGCGACACAAACAAAAGAAGAAAAAATCGCAAGACTTTTAAATGTAAGGATTTTATACATTTTATCACCCCACATAAACAATATGAAAAAATTTTCAAAAAAATGCAAACAAATGTTTGCTTTTTTCGGAAATATGTGTTATATTACTATCATAATCAGAAAGTGAGGTGCTTTTATTTGGAAAAAATTTCAGATACACAGAAAAAGATTTACGAATTCCTTGTAGAGCGTTCTCAGGGCGGTATTCCCCCTTCAATAAGAGAAATAGGTGCAAAGGTAGGTTTAAAATCAACCTCTTCTGTTCATGCAAATTTAGAAGCGCTTGAAAAAGCGGGTTATATTATGCGTGACCCTATGTTAAAGAGGTCAATCCGTATTTTAGGCCAGGAAGAAAGCTACACCCAGGTTCCGCTTATAGGAACAGTAACCGCAGGCTTGCCTATTTTAGCTGTTGAACAAATTGAAGGTTATATTCCTTACGGCGGAAGAGTTTCGAGAGACAAGCCGTTGTTTGCACTGAAGGTACGCGGCGAGAGTATGCTCTGGGCAGGTATTCATGACGGCGATATTGTTATTGCAGAGAAAACACCATATGCCAATAACGGAGATATAGTTGTTGCAATGATAGAAGACGAAGCTACAGTAAAAAGATTTTTTAAAGAAAAAGGGCATTTCCGCCTTCAACCTGAAAATGACGAGTTTGAGCCTATTATTACAAATGAGGTTGCAATTCTGGGTAAGGTTGTTTCTTTAATAAGATATTATTAAATTTATGCAGAAAAATGAGCTGTAAAAAACGTAAGTTTTTTACAGCTCATTTGTTAGGGGACAGGAAAAAGATGCAGAACGGACAAACTGAGCAAAATCAAGGCGGCAGTCTGTATTTTGCTTGCCATAAGGCATACAATGGGTACGTCGAGTGGCGAAGTTTGTCCGTAGTATAAAACATAATTTTTTCATCGATTTTAGTTTTCCGTATTAAAATGGGTTCTGTAGGTTTAACAAAAGCCTATAGAACCCATTGCTATATCCGGTTTTATACGGTTTGCGCTTTTTTACATCCGCATTTTTATTGTTATTTTGTTATTAATGCTTTTTCCTTCTTCTCTTTTAATTTCTGCTTTCTCGCATCTCTGAATTTTTTAAGAATAGGAATTTTTTCCTGAACCTCGCCGTCATCACATTTTTCAACGATTATGAGGAAAATGGTAACGAGTAAGAGGTACGGTACAGGACAAAGAATACCGGGGTTAACAAGAGACATAAGCTCAAGGCTTATATAAGAAAGGAACACAGTCATATTAAAGAGTGTTGCTTTTTTCCATATTAAAATATTACGCTTAATGAATTGGTAAACAAAAGCAATAATACCTACAGTACCGAAGCTTCCTGCAATCTGAATAGGCTCGCAGTGATACCAGCAAAGAGCACCCGGCTTATTCTGGAAAATATCACGGTTTGCCATATTACCGAGACCTATTCCGAAAACAGGATTATTTAAATAGTCCTTAATACCGCGGGCATAGTGGCGTACACGTGTTTCGGTATCCTTTCCGCCTAAAAGGAATTCATTGAGTACCCTGAAAAGACGTTTTAATGTGTAGTTCAAAAATTGAGTTATTTCAGGGAGGAAAATGAGAGCAACCACAACGAAGCAGACACATATAATAGCATATGCAAGTCTTCTGCGTCGGTCGTAAAGAACAAACATTACAATACACATAATGAGCTCTATAGTACCGAAGACCATACCGCCGCGAGATCCTGTAAGAAGCATAGCGAGGTAAAAAATGAAACCTATAATGGTAGAGTACGATTTTTTGTTTGCCATAAAGAAGGCAAACGGCATTGTAATCATAAGTATAGTAGAAGTGTTGTTTCGCCATCTCATATAGATAATTCCGCTTCTGTCAATAACATCATTTATGTTGATGATGTAATGAGCAAAAATCATAAATGAAGCGGTTAAGCCGACAACAACCATAATTTTTGTAAGCTTTTCTATGAGAGAATAATCATCATTAGTGTTAATTCGCGGATAGAAAAGGCAATAAATTAAAAGCATACCAAAGCCTATGCCAAGCATATTAAAAAGAGAAACACCTGCAAAATATTCCTTTGCAGGAATAACACCGACACCGCCTAAGGTAACAGCTACAGAAACAAACAGCATCGGAAGAAATAAATAGCCCTTTGCAGAAGGCTTTTTACCGTAAACAATCAGATTGAAGAGAAGCATAAATATAAGCGGTATAATAAGTCCTGCTAAATTTTTAAACGCTTCAAAAGAATTGTAGCAACGCATTGCTATAATGTACGTAAATAGTGTCGGCGTCAGCATTGCCATAATATCGCCTGTAAAAAGAAAGCAAATACCTGTTATGTATGCCAGAACAACAGTTCCCCATATGTGGAAGTCTTCTTTCGGCAAATGAGAGTGAAGACAAGAGATGATCATAGTAATAGAAAATAATATAAGCATCCATCTGTCACTCAAAAGGAATTTGCGTATTTCTTCTATTGTCTTTACAGACTTTTCAGATTTAAATATATATTCCATAATAAAATTACCACGCAAAAATAATATTTATATTTTATTATATTATAATCAAATTTCTGAAATTCTCAATACTTATTACAAAATCTTAATAATTGTAACAAACAAGGAAGCAGGAGCAGTAAAAACATTTGTTTTACTGCCCCGTAGATTTTATTATTAAGATAATTCAAATTGTCCTGTATAAAGCTTGTAATATGTACCTTTTTCTTCAATTAATGTGTCATGGTCGCCTTTCTCTATAATCTGCCCATCCTCAAGAACCATAATTGCATTTGAGTTTCTTACAGTAGAAAGTCTGTGTGCAATAACGAAAACTGTCTTGTTTTCCATAAGCTTATCCATACCCTTTTCTATAAGCTTTTCTGTTCTTGTGTCAATGGAGCTTGTAGCTTCATCGAGAATAAGCACCGGAGGGTCGGCAACAGCGGCACGGGCAATTGCAAGAAGCTGACGTTGTCCCTGAGAAAGGTTTCCGCCATCACCTGTAAGAAGGGTGTTGTACCCGTCAGGAAGTCTTTTTATAAAGCTGTGTGCATTTGCAAGCTTTGCAGCATTCACAACCTCCTCATGAGTAGCATCTAATTTGCCGTAACGTATATTTTCTTCAACAGTTCCCGTGAAAAGGTGGGTGTCCTGAAGAACCATAGCAAGTGAACGTCTCAAATCATCTTTTTTGATTTTTCTTATATTAATGCCGTCATAGGTAATTTTACCTTCATTAATGTCGTAAAAACGGTTAATGAGATTTGTAATAGTTGTTTTTCCTGCACCTGTAGAGCCGACAAAAGCAATTTTCTGTCCGGGCTTTGCGTAAAGCGAGACGTTTTTAAGAACTGTTTTCTTACCGTCATAAGAGAATGTGACATCGTGAAAACGAACATCGCCCTTTAAAAGAGTGTAGGTAACAGAACCGTCTGCTGAGTGGGGATGTCTCCATGCCCATACTCCTGTTCTTTTTTCACATTCAGAAATATTTCCGTTTTCGTCAACCTTTGCGTTAACGAGAGTAACATAACCGTCATCCTCTTCAGGCTCGGTGTCAATAATAGCAAAAATTCTTTCTGCACCGGCTAAAGCAGCGAGAATGTTATTAAGCTGTTGAGAAACCTGGCTTATAGGATTCGAAAATTGTCTCGTATACTGTAAAAATGCTGCAAGAGAGCCTATTGTGAGCGCACCTTCAAAACCGCCTAAAAGGAATGAAGAAATACCTGTAAAATCTGTACTTCCGGACTTTATAATAATAAACGCACCAAGAGCGGCAGTAGCGGCAAAATTGAAGTAAGAAAGGTTACCCATAATGGGCATTATAATACTTGCACAGGTGTGAGCATTTGTTGCAGATTTTCTGTAATTGTCATTATGAACTGCAAAGCCAGTTTTAGCTTTTTCTTCTCTGCAGAAAACCTTGACAACCTTCTGGCCTTCAATAAATTCCTCAATATAACCGTTAACTGCACCTATGTGATGTTGCTGCTTTCTGAAAAATCCGGCACTTTTTCCGCCTATGAATTTTATAATTCTGAGCATAACAAAAAGCATAATTATAATAAGACCTGTCAGAGCGGGACTTATATAAAGCATCATAACAAAAATACCGATAACAGTTACGAGTGAGGAAATAACCTGAACAAGTCCCTGGCTTATAGCCTCACGGATTGTATCGGTGTCATTTGTAAAACGACTCATAAGCTCACCGTGAGTATGAGCATCGAAAAATTTAACAGGAAGACTCTGAAGATGGTCAAAAAGGTCTTTTCTTAAAAGATTAAGAGTTCCTTGTGAAATATTAAGCATAAGTCTTGCATAAATGTACTGTGCTACTGCACCGCATACATATATGATGCCTATAATTAAAAGGTATTTGACGATGTTTGTAATATCAAAGGTACCGTCTTTAACCACAGCACCTATTTCATTGATGATAGGTGTAAGCAGATATGTTCCTGCAACACCTGCACCGGAGCTTATAATAACGAGAATTGCAACTAAGAATAAAAGCGCTTTATTTTTAACAACATAACTCAAAAGGCGGAAAAGTGTCTTTCCGGCATTATTCGGTTTTTCAAATCGCATTTTGCCTCCGGGACCGCCGGGAGCAGGACCGTTTTTCTTTGTTGGTTTATGTGACATATCTTTTCCTCCTTTCTTATTGTTCCATTTTGCCCTCTTGCTGAGAAGTATAAACATCCTTATAAATCTCATTTCGGGCAAGTAATTCATCGTGAGTTCCGATATCGTTTATTTTACCGTCATCAATGACAATAATTTTATCTGCGTGTTGAATTGAATTAATTCTTTGCGCAATTATTATTTTTGTGGTTTCGGGCAGAGAATTTTTCATACCCTCCCTTATTTTGCCGTCGGTTGCAGTATCAACAGCGCTTGTAGAGTCATCCAAAATAAGAATCTTCGGGTTTTTAAGTAACGCACGGGCAATACAAAGACGTTGCTTCTGACCGCCGGAAACATTTACACCGCCTTGCTCCAATTGTGTATTATACCCCTCGGGGAAGCTCATAACAAAATCGTCAGCGCAGGAGATTTTTGCAGCAGCTCTTATTTCTTCAAGAGAGGCATTTTCGTTACCCCATCGGAGATTTTCTTCTATTGTTCCCGAGAAAAGTACATTTGACTGAAGCACCATAGAAACACTGTCACGAAGAGTATGAAGCTTGTAGTCCTTAACATTTCTGCCTGCAACAAGCAGTTCGCCGTCGGTTACATCGTAAAGTCGCGGAATAAGCTGAACGAGCGATGATTTAGCACTACCTGTGCCACCTAAAATACCGATTGTTTCACCGGATTTTATGGAAAGATTAATGTTTGAAAGCACAGGCTCCTCGGCGGATTCATTGTATTTGAATGAAACATTCTTAAATTCAATATCGCCGTTTCTGACGGTAAGATTTTCATCTGCCTCGTCATCACGTATGGAGGGCACTTCATCGAGAACTGCACAAATACGTTTCATAGAAGCCTTTGCCATAACAGACATAACGAAAATCATAGAAAGCATCATAAGAGACATAAGAATTTGTTGTACATAAGTTATAAAGCTCATAAGGTCGCCTAATTGCATTTCACCTACAAAAATAAGCTTTGAACCGAACCAGAGGATAGAAATAATACAGGCATAAACAGCAACCATCATTATAGGCCCGTTTAAAATTATGAGCTTTTCAGCAAAAATTGATGCCGCTTTTAATTCGTCGTTGGAAATTTTGAATTTGTCTTTTTCGTGCTTTGCGCGAACAAAAGCCTTAACAACTCTTATAGAAATAAGATTTTCCTGAATAGAAGTGTTAAATCTGTCATACTTTTTAAACATACGCTCAAATCTCGGGTGAGCTTTTGAACCGACAAAAACAAGTGCAAATGCGAGTAAAGGTCCGACTATGAGGAAAACAAGCGAAAGCTTTTTGTTGATTCCTATAGCCATTCCTATAGCCATAACAAACATAAGTGGTGAGCGCACAAGCATTCTTAAAGCCATCATAAAGGCAT
>JAFVWD010000051.1 GCA_017501865.1 Clostridia bacterium
ATCATCAACTCCTTTCATTTATGTTATACCATAAAAATCTTTGAATGTGTAAAATTTCAAGTAAGTGGTTGATTTTTTCATCTGAACGGTAAAAAAAATATCTCTCCACCGTATTTCCTCAAAATACGGTGGAGAGAATATCTTTAGATATTATTTAAAAGTTCCGGTAAGCCCTTAATTACACTCGGGAGTGCTTTTACTATAAGCTTTACTATACCCCATGTCAAAGGCTGTTTATCATTAAGAATGTCAAGAAGTCTGTTTGCCATAGCAGGGCTGAAAACACCCATTGACATTGAAATGAAGTTCTTTACAGGAGTCTGAACTGCAATGGCATAAGCCATACCGTCAGTACCAATAAGCTTACCTATAAGGTTGCAAATTTTCTTACCGTTTTTACCGTGACAAGAATCCTCAAGTGTGTTTGCAAATGTAAGGTTCGGGTATGCTACAACATTTTTCTCAGGGATTTTGTAGCCAAGGAGCTTTTCAAACTGCTCATCTGTAATATTTTTTACATCTGCTGTTGCATATGCCGGATACATAGCCTTCATATCAGGCACATCTTTTTCACAGGTAGAGGTAACATTAATTTCAGCTGTAAGGCGTATATCTCTTGAAGAAGCACCTACAAGAACTGAATATTTACCGCTTTCAACATGCCAGTCGTGAATTTCTACATTGTAGAATGCAAATGCTCTCTTTGAAAGATCTATTTCAATTTCTTTTTCTTCGCCTGCTTTTAAGTAAACCTTTTTAAAGCCTCTTAATTCTTTTTCTGCACGGAAGATTTTGCTATCTTCTTTAGAAACATAAACCTGAGCAATTTCAGCACCGTCTACAGCACCTGTATTTTTCACCTTGAATTTAAGTGTTACTGTGTCTGTATCTTTAATATCTGAAGCAGAAACAGAAACATCACTATATTCAAATGTTGTGTAAGAAAGACCGTAACCGAACGGATAACGAACCTCCTTCTTGGCAGTATCGTAATAACGGTAGCCTATATATATACCCTCTCTGTACTCAACTGTTGTGTTGTTACCCGGGAAGTAATCGTAGCAAGGGGTATCCTCAAGTGCATAAGGATATGTTTCTGCTAATTTACCTGAAGGGTTAACATCACCAAAAAGAAGGTCAACAACTGCACTACCGCCTGCTTCACCGCCGAGGAAGCTGTGAAGAATTGCTTTTGCATTATTTTCCCAAGGCATTTCTATAACTGCACCGCCAGCAAGAACTAAAACAACATTTTCATTTGCTGTTTTAACTGCATTTATAAGTGCTACGTGCTCAGGAGGAATGCGAAGGTGACTTCTGTCAAAGCCTTCTGACTCAAATACATCTGTAAGACCAACAAATACCAAAGCTACATCTGCATTTTTTGCAGCCTCTACAGCTTCATTAATATATGCATCCTGTGTCTTTTTCTTAGCTTCTTTCTGAGCAATATTAGCAGGATCATTCCGGAGCTTATGTCGACATTCTGCAGAACAAGCCCTCTGATCATACGGCCAATCTCGTAGAAAGGGCTTACCGCAAACCTCACAA
>JAFVWD010000052.1 GCA_017501865.1 Clostridia bacterium
AATATTGAATTTTCTTGTCAGGAAAAAAAGGATAAGTTTACTGCCGAGATGTTTATTCCTATAGTTAAAATAGCGGAAAACACTATATGAAACAAATCTTTATTTGTTTAATATTTTCTATTGCTTTTTTCAAAGTAATGTGATATTATACTTAAGTCTATGTGTGCGTTGTAGTCGATAGGGTGCAACGGCAGTTAATGGCAACATTAAAGCTGGCGGTCCGCTGTCGTTTTACGATAAGAACGCTTGAAAAAATCGGAGGTTTAATATGGACGCATTAAAACTTATTGCACAGGACAGCCTTAAGGCTGAAAAACCGGCTTTTTCTGTTGGTGATACCGTAAAGGTTGACGTTAAAATCCGCGAGGGTGACAGAGAAAGAATCCAGGTGTTTGAGGGTACTGTTATCGCTATTAATGGTAGTGGTATTACAGAAACTTTCACAGTTCGCCGTGTTTCTTACGGTGTAGGTGTTGAAAGAGTATTCCCTGTTAACTCACCAAACGTTGCAGATGTTAAAGTTGTTCGTTACGGTAAAGTTCGTAGAGCAAAGCTTTATTATCTTCGCGACAGAGTTGGTAAGGCTTCTAAGGTTAAAGAAAAAATTGGCTGATGCCAAACAAAGTTCGGGGCAGGTGGAAATCTGCCCCACATTGTTTAATTGAAGATTTTTTAGAGAGGATGGCGGAGAATGAGCAGAGCTGAAGAAACAGAGCTGGACTTTTCTTATGCCGAAGAGGACAGAAAAAGTAAAAAACGTAGCAAAAAAGAAAAAACAAAAATGAATGTTTTCGATTTTCTTGAACCGATTGTTGCGGCATTACTTGTTATAACAGTATTATTTACATTGTTTTTCAGAGTGGTAAATGTCAGCGGTCCTTCAATGATGCCGACTCTTAATGACGGTGATAAAATTATTATCTCTGCAACAGGATATGAGCCTGAAAGAGGAGATATTGTTGTTCTTTCAGGAGCAGCAGGCATTTCTGAAACAATTGTCAAGAGAATAGTAGCCGTTGGCGGCGATAAGGTAGATATCAACTTTACAACAGGAATTGTTACAGTAAACGGTGTTGAAGAAGAATACACAGATGTTCTTACTGTGCAACAGTTCGACATCGCCTTTCCTATAACTGTTCCGGAGGGTACGGTGTTTGTATTGGGAGATAACAGAGAAAAATCGCTCGACAGCCGTTCTACCGAAATTGGTTGTATTGACGAACGTTACATAGTAGGTAAGGTTGTTTACAGAGTTTTCCCGTTAGGTGAAGGGAAGGTAGAGTAATATGTCTGAAGAAAATAAAGAGTTTAATACCGAAGGTAATGAAGAGGTTGCAAAAGAGTCTGTAGAAGAGTATGTTGAAGAAGCGGTAGAAGCAACCATAGAAGAGTCTGCTGAAGAGGCTACAGAAGATGCAACAGAAGATGCAACAGAAGATGCAACAGAAAAAACAACGGAAGACTCTTCTGAAGATGATAAAGCTAAGGAAGAAAAACCAGAAGAAGCACTTGAAGAAAATGCTGAGCAGCTTTCACAGAATGAGGTTTCTGAAGAGAGCCTGGTGGTTGATGTTGATAAAAGCTCATCTGACTCAGGTAAAATGTCTGCCTTAGTTAAAGACGTTAAGAATGCAGATAAAGAGGATGCGAAGCACAAGCTTCATCTGAATGTTTACGATTTTGCTTCCATAATAATGTCGGCATTCATTATAATAGCGATTATTTTTACTTTTGCATTCCGTCTTGTTGGTGTTGTCGGTCAGTCTATGGAAAGCACACTTCATGAGAATGACTGGCTTATAACTATGCAACGTGATAAATATGTACGAGGCGATATAGTAGTTATTACAGAACCGAATTTTTTCAATGAACCTCTTATAAAACGTGTTATTGCGACAGGCGGTCAGGTAGTAGATATTGACTACGCATCTTCTACTGTTTATGTTGATGGCGAGGCGTTGAATGAGCCGTACATAAATGAAAGCTTTATAGTAGAGAATTACGATGACGTTGATTTCCCGTATACAGTACCTGAAGGTAAGCTTTTTTGTATGGGTGACAACCGTAACCATTCTACAGATTCACGTTCTAACCGTATAGGTGCCGTAGATGAGAGATATATTCTGGGTAAAGCAGTTGTAAGACTTTTACCTTTTGGTGATTTTGATATTTATGACTATGAATAATAAGACTGATTCACAAAAACAAATAGTTCAATGGTTTCCCGGCCATATGGCAAAAACCAGACGACTTATAAAAGAAAGCCTTCCTTATGTTGATTTGGTTACAGAGCTTGTAGATGCAAGAATTCCTATGAGCTCGGCAAATCCGGAGCTTTCTGAGATGATTGGTAACAAGCCGAGGATAGTTTTGCTTAACAAGTGCGATGTTGCCGATGAAAAAGCAACTAAGCAATGGGTTGAGTATTACAAGTCAAAAGGGATTTATGCACTGCCTGTTGATTGCCGTTCAGGCAAGGCGCTTAATGCATATTTGCCATTGGTTCGTGAAATTTTAAAGGATAAAATTCAGAAAAATACCGAAAAGGGTATGGTCGGTAAGCCGTTACGAGTTATGGTAGTAGGTATTCCGAATACAGGCAAGTCATCTTTTATAAATAAAATGGCAGGCAGAAACAGGGCTAAGGTTGCAGATAAGCCGGGTGTTACAAGGAGTAACAGCTGGTTTGCGGTAGGTAAGGGCATTGAGCTTTTAGATACCCCGGGTGTTTTGTGGCCTAAGTTTGATGACCCTAAAGTCGGAGATAAGTTAGCCTTTATAGGTTCTGTTAAGGATGAAGTATTAGATTCAGAAACCCTTGCTATGAAGCTTATAAATGTTCTGAAAACAGATTACAGCGAGAGAATAACAGAGCGTTTTAAAATAATTGACTTTCAGGATAAAGAAGATTATGAAATTCTTGAAATGATAGGACGCAAACGCGGAATGTTGATTTCAGGTGGAGAAGTTGATACCGAAAGAGCATCGGTAATTTTGTTAGACGAATACCGTGCGGGAAAATTGGGTAAATTGACACTTGAATATCCGAGAGAATATGAGTAAAATAGATGTCGGACAGTTTGTCCGACATTTTTATTTTTTAGTGGATTAGGTGAAGAAAATGCTTGATTACAGTTATGAAATAGCAGCACACAAAAAAGGTTACAAAATAGTTTGCGGTATAGATGAAGCCGGCAGAGGGCCTCTTGCCGGTCCGGTATTTGCGGCGGCAGTTATTTTACCCGAGGACTATTCTCACCCTGTTTTAAATGATTCTAAAAAATTATCTGAGAAAAAAAGAGATGCAGTTTATGAAGATATAATTAAGGATGCTGTTTGTTGTAGTGTCGGTATTGCGACAGAAGAGGAGATAGACGAAATCAATATTCTTAATGCAACTTTTTTAGCTATGAGAAGAGCGGTTGAGGGGTTAAGTCAGAAGCCTGATTTTGCATACATAGACGGTAATCAATATCCGAAAACAGGAGTTACGGAAGAAACTATTGTCAAAGGTGACGGAAAATGTATTTCTGTTGCAGCGGCATCTATAATTGCAAAGGTCAGCAGGGACAGATATATGCTCGAAATTGATAAGGAATATCCCGAGTATCAATTCAGCAAGCATAAAGGCTACGGAACAAAGCTTCATTATGAAATGATAGAGAAATACGGTGTTTCAAAGGTTCACAGAAGAACATTCTTAAAAAAGATTTTAGGAGAATAATATGAATAGCAGGTTAGTAGGTGCATTCGGAGAACAGGAGGCTGCAAAATATCTGAGAAAAAACGGGTATACTGTTAAAAGCGCTAATTTCAGAACATATGTAGGAGAAATTGATATTATTGCAGAAAAGAAAAAGAATATCTGCTTTATAGAAGTCAAAACAAGAACTGAAGGTGCTATGTTGCCTCCGTCTGCAGCGGTGGATTATGATAAAGAAAAGAATATTACGGGTAGTGCAGAAATATATATGAAAATGTATCCGACTAAATTAACTCCGCGTTATGATATAATTGAAATCATAGTAAATGATGGTAAAGTTTTAAATTTGAATCACATTGAAAATGCGTTTTAATTTATTCTTTGAGGTGAATGTATGAAGTTATTTGATTTGCACTGTGATACAATAGGTGAATGTCATAAACAAAAAGCTTCTTTAAGAAAAAATAACTTGAATGTTTCATTGGAAAAAGGCCAAGTGCCGGAGGATTATACACAGGTTTTTGCAATCTGGATTCCCGATGAGTTGCGTAAAGAAAAAGCGGTAAAGTATTTTGATGAGGTTTGTGATTTTTATGAATCAGAGCTACACAGAAATAAGGATTTGATTGTTCATTGCAATTCTCTTCCCGAAAGTGAGAAGCGTATAAAATCAATTCTTGCTGTGGAAGGCGGAGCAGCCTTAGGCGGAGATATTTCCGGTCTTTATCACCTTTATGACAGGGGTGTGAGAGTTCTTACTTTAACCTGGAATGCCGAAAATGAAATTGCTTCGGGTGCCTTTTGTGAGAAAGGCGGGCTTACGGAATTTGGTAAAAAGGTAATAAATAAATCGGAGATTTTAGGTATGGTTGTTGATGTTTCGCATTTGAACAGACAAAGCTTTTTTGATGTTGCAGAAAACAGTACAAAGCCGTTTATTGCAAGTCATTCAAATCCTGATACGGTTGAAAACTATTACGGTAAAAAGCGTAATCTTACTGACGAGCAAATTGATATTATTAAAAATCGCGGTGGACTTATAGGGCTTAACTTTTGTGCTGATTTCTTTGATGTAGACGGAAAAAGCGGGGTAGAGGCATTTAAAGCGCATCTGAGTTATCTTTTAGAGAGAGGCTGTGAGGATATAATATCAATCGGAAGCGATTTTGACGGTTGCACATTGACTTCGGGTATAGAGTCGTTAAGCAGTATGGAGTCGGTTTTTGAGTCGTTGCTTTCAAGCGGATTTTCAGAGGATATTCTTAAGGGCGTATTTTATCGCAATGCTAAAAGATTTTTCAGCAAAATGCTAACAGAGTAAAGCAGTCGGTTGTTTTTACTTACTTTTGTTTTTTATAAATTTAATGGGTTCTACAGGAGGTTTTCCTGTAGAACCCATTTCTTTGTTGTTATAAGTTTTTTAGGATTAATATCTCATAGAGATTGATTCCTGAAGTCTCTTTGAGAAGAATTTGAGGAATTCGT
>JAFVWD010000053.1 GCA_017501865.1 Clostridia bacterium
ACAGAAAAATATATTTTTGTTGAAAATACCTGCTGTGTGATGTAGAAAGATGAGGCGTATAAAAATAACGGCAGTTAAAAAAGTGGCTGTAAAAACTTTTGGTTTTACAGTCACTTTTGAGATTAAAATTCTGAGAATGGAGTTGAAATTCTGCTCAGACGGAAGTTTACGGCCTCTCTTGAACGGTTGAAGCGGTAAATACTGAAAACAAGACCTATGCCTATATAAAGACAGAGTGTACTCGAACCACCTGCGCTGAAGAATGGTAATGTGATGCCGATAACAGGCAAAATCATAAGGCACATGCCAATGTTGATTAAAATCTGTGAAGAAATCATAACAGCCATACCGTAACAGAAAATCTGTGTTGAGAAGTCACGGGTTTTCTTTGCTATTTTAATTATTTTATAGACTATAGCAAAAAGCAAGCCTAACGCAACCATGCAACCGAAAAATCCTGTTTCTTCGCCAATAGCAGTGAAAATCATATCGTTTTCACTTTCGGGAACGATACCGCCTTGTGTATAAACGCCTTTCGCGAATCCCGTGCCCCAGAAGCCACCTGAGCCCAAGGCATTAAGCCCTAATAATTGCTGGTAGCTTTCATCCTCAAATTGCTCGGGTCTTATAAGTGCCAGAAAACGTTTTTTCTGGTAATCGCTGAACACATATAACCATATTAAGGGAGAAACTGCAAGTGTAAGAATTCCTCCGCAAGCGAAGTAACCCCAATGAAGTCCCGCAAAGAAGAGCATACCAAGTGTCATAAAAATGAAAACAAGTGCTGAACCCATATCACCTGTAAGAACAACGAGCCCTATAGGAATCATTGCGTGTATACCTAAAAGGATAATTGAAGAAAGGTTGTTAATTTTATCACGCAGGAGCTCAAGGTGCATGGAGTATGTTATAAGGTAGCCTATTTTTACAAGCTCTGATGACTGGAAGTAAATGTCACCAATAGCAAGCCAGCATTTAGAGTCGGGACGTGCCTCAGGTGCAACACCGAAAATAAGCGTGACTACCATCAGCAGTATACAGAATCCGCCTATAATAGGCCATAGCTTCATTATGAATTCATAATCTATTGCAGAAATAACAAGTGTCAGTAAAATACCCGCAACAGCAGCAATAATCATAACGGTGGCATCACGTGCTATTGTTTGTCCGTCTTCTAAAATGCAGCGTGTAGTGCTGTACACCATAAGCACACCGAAAATTGAGGTTGCAATAATGAGTATTAATAACAGGTTGTCCGTTTCTTGAATAAATCTTTTTGTAACAGAAAAAAACTTTTTCAAGTCCTTGCCCCCTTGATTTTATGTCTGAATATTGTTATATTATACATATAAAAAGATATTATTTCAAGTGGGGTAAATGTTAAAATTATGACTCAGGTAGAAACTAATGGTTTTGAAGAGACTGTCGAATATGCAAAAAAGCTCGGTAAGGTGCTGAAGGGCGGAGAGGTTATTGCTTATTTCGGTGGCTTAGGTATGGGTAAAACTACCTTTACTTCAGGGCTTTGTGAAGGCTATGGTGTGAAGGCGGAGGTTTCAAGTCCTACCTTTGCACTTGTTAACGAGTACGGAAGTACTAAAAAGGTGTATCATTTTGATATGTACAGAATTTCAACTTTTGACGACTTGTGTTCTACAGGTTTTTTTGATTATCTTGACACAGATGCTGTTCTGGCAGTTGAGTGGAGCGAAAATATAGAAAATGCGTTACCTGAAAATTATATAAGAGTAGAATTTGAACGCGGTGACACAGACGATAGTCGTATTTTAAGAATAAGCGGGGACAAGGTTTATGAGGATTCTTGGTGTTGAGAGCTCAGCTACAAGTGCAAGTGTGGCGGTTCTTTGTGAGGGTAAGGTAGTATCACTTTCTTACTCTAATACAGGGCTTACGCACAGCCAGACACTTATGCAAATGGTTGAAGATGCACTTTTGAGAGCAGGAGTAAATATTTCGGAAGTTGATGCTATAGCGGTTTCAAACGGTCCCGGTTCTTTTACGGGAATAAGAATAGGTGTTTCAGCAGTTAAAGGTCTTGCAGAGCCGTTAAATAAAATGTGTGTAGGTGTTTCAACATTAGAGGCAATAGCAAAGCCGTTGGAAAATACAGATGTTTTAGCAGTGGCTGTAATGGATGCGCGTTGTATGCAGGTTTATACCGCCTCTTTTGATTGCGGAAACGGAACAATCAAAAGAGTTAGTGAGGATGAAGCAATTTCTATTGAGGAGCTTACAAATCGTCTTAAGAGCGTTAAGAAAAAAATTGTTTTAATAGGCGATGGAGCTTTGCTTTGTTACAATAAAATGAAGGATTCTTTAGAAAATGTTTCTGTTGCTTCTGCCTCAATAAGATATCAGTCGGCAGCTTCAGTTGCTCTTATAGCTGAAGAGTTGATTTTAAAGGACGAAAAAAATGCAGTTTCTCCCGAAGCTTTGTTACCGGAATATCTGAGGTTATCTCAGGCGGAACGTGAATTGAAGAAAAAACAAGAAAATAATGTTTAAAATAAAGGAAGAAGGTTTTTAAAATGATAGCTATTGCATCAGATCACGCAGGATTTCCTCTTAAAGAGGAAATAAAAAAGTTTTTAGAGGAAAAAAACATTGAGTTTATCGATTGCGGTGCTCATTCTGCAGATTCTGTAGATTATGCAAAGTTTGCGCAGTTAGCCTGTCTTAAGGTTACAGAGGGGTATGCAGAAAAAGCAATTCTTTGTTGCGGGACAGGTATAGGTATTTCTATGGCAGCAAATAAAGTGAAGGGGATTCGCGCAGCTTGCTGTTCAGATTATTTCAGTGCTAAGTTTACACGCTTACATAACGATGCAAATGTTCTTTGTATGGGTGCGAGAGTAATAGGCGGTGGCGCCGCTTGTGAATTAGTTGATGTTTTTCTTTCAACTGAATTTGAAGGAGGCAGACATCAACGTCGTGTTGATCAGATAATGGCAATTGAGAACGGCGAAATATTGTAATAAAAATTGCGGTACACTTTAAAAGAAAAGAGTTGTGTGTATGAGAAAAGAAAAAGTACAAAGGGTAATATTTTCTGCCTTGTTTTCAGCCTTGATATGTGTTGCTACAATGGTAGTAAAAATACCGACACCGTTTCACGGATATGTGAATTTAGGCGATTGTATTGTTTTGCTTGCAGCCTGGAGTCTGCCTATGGGGTACGGCTTTTTATCAGCGGGACTCGGTTCTGCGTTGGCAGATTTGCTTTCAGGTTATGTAGCTTACGCACCTGCTACATTTATTATAAAGGGGATTATGGTTGTTGTTGTAAATGTAGTTATGAAGCTTTGTAATTCTGAAAAGAAGTATTTTACTAAAGGTCTTGCCGGAAGCATTGCTGAAGTTGTTATGGTAGCCGGTTATTACATTTTTGAAGGTGTAATATATGGATTTAAAGCATCGGTAGTGAATATTCTTCCTAATGTTTTTCAGGGCATCTGTAGCCTGCTTTTAGCTGTTTTAATTGCAGGAGTACTCGAAAAATACAAATTTGAAAAATTGGTTCTGAAGAGGTGAATGGTATGGCAATAAATAAATGCCTGAAATGTGGTAATGAAATTGAATTTCCTGATGGTGCAGTTTCTGCTGTATGTAAAGTTTGCGGTAATACACAATTTACGGATAATACCACTTCTCAAACTCATATTTCACAGGATGACAAAAAAGAAAAGCCACGCAAACAAAAACGTAAGTCAGGCTTCTTCCCGGGATTCGTAGCAGGTGTTGTAGTAACAATTTGTGTCTTGCTTGGGTTGATGTTTATGTCGGGCGACGGATATCAGGAAGCAAAATCTTTTATTGAAGGCGGCGATATGGAATCTGCATTCAATGTATTGCTCGGAACAATTGAGGGCAATATTACAGATGAAGCGGGCAGTGCTGTTGATTCCTCCACTGAAACAAAGATAAAAAGAAACACTATAACAACAGGCTCAGGCTGTGTAAGTGTTGCAGTTAAATCTGACGGTACGGTTATTGCTAAGGGCGATAACAGATATGGTGCTTGTGATACCGGGGATTTTACAGATGTTATTTCTGTTTATTCAAATGAAAGTCGTACAGTAGGATTAAAATCTGACGGAACCGTTGTTTCTACAGAATATATTGAGTTTGATCATTCTATGGATTACGATGATTATCGCGGTGAATGTGAAGTTGATGATTGGTATGATATAGTCGATATAAAATTAGGTTTAGATCATACCGTTGGTTTAAAAAGTGACGGCACAGTTGTGGCAGTCGGAGTAAATGATAATAATCAGTGCGAAACCGGTGAATGGAATTCTATTATAGCAATAGGTGCAAACGATTTTCATACATATGGTCTCAGAAGTGACGGTACTGTTGTTGTTACTGATGGCGACTATGATGAATTTGGTATGCAGGCTGTTGAGGGTTGGACAGATATAACCGCAATAGAGGTTGGTATTGATTACGTTGTAGGGTTGAAATCTGACGGAACTTTGGTTGCTGTAGGCTCAAACGAGCAAGGCCAATGTGATGTAAGCGGAATTACAGATGTTGTTCAGATATCCGCAACGGGAAGGCATACTGCTTGCTTGAAATCTGACGGTACGGTTGAAGTTATTTTTTCTTATGACGACCCTTTGAAGTATACAGATGAATGGACAGATATTACCCGTGTGTGGACTGACACAAGCAAAACAGTCGGACTTAAAGCTGACGGTACTGTGGTTGCTACGGGTGATGATGAATACTACTTTGGGCAGTGTGATACTGAAGAATGGACAGATATTGTCGATGTTCATATATCAGAAGGTATTACATTAGGATTAAAATCTGACGGTACTGTAGTTGCTACCGGTATGAATTACTACGGCGAGTGCGATACAGAAGAGTGGAGCGATATAAAATTGCCTTAAAGAAAACAGAAAATAAAATTGACTGTAAAAACTTTCGTTTTTACAGTCAATTTTATTTTATTCAGCGTCTTTTATTGCTCTTTCAAGCCAAATAACACCTATATCCATTGCAGCCCAAAGACCTTTTTTCTCAGTCTTCTTAACAATGGCATCCTTTGGGTTAACATTCGGGTCAGTATTTAAAAGCTGAACTGTAACCTTGTCAGCAATCTGAACACCGTGAACTTCATGAGAATCTGCTATAGAAAGCATAAGCACGAAAGGATCAGTCATATTACCGTAGTAAATAACATTGCCTTTACGAACAAGAGGTTTTCCCTTATAAGTAAGGAAACTTGTTTCGGTTTTTGCCAAAATAAACACTCCTTAGATTTTAACTGTTAAGATATGTTTTAAGAAGAGCTTGTAAAAGTTCATCTCTGTCAATCTTACGAATTAAACTTCTTGCATTATTGTGAGTAGTAATGTAGGTTGGGTCTTCAGACAAAATGTAGCCTACAAGCTGACTGGTAGGGTTATAACCTTTCTCTACAAGTGCATTGTAAACGGAAATAAGTATATCCCTCATTTCTTTCTCATGCTCATCTCTAATTGCAAACTGAATGGTTTTATCTGTCATAAGAACACCTCCCAATAAATTCATAGTACCATTATAAACTATTATAATAAAAAATACAACAGTTA
>JAFVWD010000054.1 GCA_017501865.1 Clostridia bacterium
GCACCTGATACTTCTATATATAATGCATCCTTTAAAAAAGTTTTTTCTGCAGTAACATTTTCCTTTTTTAATTCTTCAATTAAATCATCCGCAGTAATTTTCAGTGTATTAACTCTTATGGTAATTGTTTTAGGCGCAAGAGCAGCTTTCAGAATTTCTTCTGCATTTTTTTCTGAATAGTGATACACAAGAAAATTAACAAGCTCCTCAGGCGCAGAATACAAAACAGACAATCTTTCTTTATCGGATACATTTTCCAAAAGCTGACTTCCCTCTTTTGCAACCCTTCTTAAAACAGCATTAACCATCCCCGAAGCGAATGCACATTTATTATTTTTTGTTAGTAAAACGCTCTCGTTTACAGCTGCCGATTCAGGGATTTTATCCATAAACAATAATTGATATGTTCCGAGTCTCAATATAACAAGAACTTCCGGCTTTAACTTTTTAAGAGGTTGGTTTAAGAAGTGTGAAAAAACGTAATCAAGCGTTATTTTTCGTTCTGTAACACCGTAAACTAACCTTGAAATAAAAGCACAATCAGTGCTGTCAAGGGAATACGCCTTAACAGCACTGTCTATTGCAATATTTGAATAAGCTTTGTCTTTTTCAATTTTTAATAAAGTTAAAAATGCCGCCTGTCTTGCACTAATCCTCATCTTCTTCTGTTACCGCCATATCGTAAAATTAATCTTAAAAGCTGAGCAAGACTAAGCGCAAGAGAAGCAACATAAGTCATAGCGGCCATTTTAAGAACCTTGCCTGCTCCTACCTTTTCCTCGTAAGAAAGAATTCCTGTTGCCTCTACAACATGAAGAGCTCTTTTACTTGCATTAAACTCAACCGGCAAAGTAATAGTCTGAAAAACCGCAATAAATGCAAAAAATCCAATACCAATCCACACTAATTGCGGTAATGAGAATAAAATACCTATAATCATCAACGGCAAGGAAAGACGCGAACCAATATTGCACACAGGTAAAATTGAATTTCTGATTTTAATTGGTAAATATTTTTCTGCGTGCTGTGCAGCATGCCCCGCCTCATGACAGGCAACCCCAACAGCAGCAATACTTGCGCTACTATATACTGTTTCAGAAAGTTTAATTACTTTGTTAACAGGGTCGTAACAATCGGTAAGAGAACCATTGATTCGTTCAACTCTTACATCTTGTATATTATAAAATCTTAAAACCATTTCTGCGGCTTGTGCGCCTGTAATTCCGCGAGCATTTCCAAATTGAGAATACTTACTGAAGGTAGATTTTAGTTTAGATTGAATTATCATAGAAACAATAAAAACAGGTACTACAAGAACTATATAATAATAGTCATAAAATAAGCCGAATCCCAATTTAAACACCTCCGTTTTAAATTTTCAATATACTATTATTTTACATATTAATAATGAAAAAATCCGTAAAAATATATTAATAAAATTTTAACTGTCAAAAATAACACCATCAGAAAGTTTTGCGCCTCGTGAAAAATCGGAAGCTGACATTCTTTTTTTACCTTCTAACTGAACCTCGGTAATAAGAACAGCTTTTTTGTCCCCACAAACAACACAAATTCCTTCTTTATTTATAAAAACACTACCTGCAGGCTTATTATATTCACCACTGAGCAAGCGAGATCTGAAAAGTTTTAAATTTTTGCCCTCGAACCTTGTAAGCGCTACCGGCCAAGGGTCAAGCCCTCTTATTGTGTTATGCACAACCTGAGCTTGTGCATTCCAATCAATTTGCGAAAGAGATTTATCAAGCATTTTTGTATAAGAGCTTTTTGAGTCATCCTGCTTTTTCGGATTTAAAGTGCCCTCTTTTATTGCAGTAAGTGTTTTTAAAAGCACATCCGCACCAAGAACTGTAAGTCTTTCATACAAATCGCCTGAAGTTTCATTTTCTTCAACAGGAGTTTTTTCAACAATAAGAATATCACCTGTATCAAGGCCCTCATTCATTTGCATAGAAGTAACTCCTGCAAATTCTTCACCATTAAGAACTGTCCACTGTATAGGTGCAGCACCGCGGTATTCAGGTAATATAGATCCGTGTATGTTGATACACCCATACTCTGCAAACTCAAGAAAATCCTTTGGCAGAATTTTACCGTATGCAACAACAATCACTACATCCGGCTGTAACTCCTCAAGGATTCTTACTCCCTCACCGTTTTTTAACGACTCAGGCTGAAAAACCTTAATATTATTCTCTTGCGCAATAACCTTTACTGCAGGGGGAGTTAAAACTGCCTTCCTGCCGACAGGTTTGTCGGGTTGAGTGAATACACCTACAACCTCGTAACCATTTTCAATTAATGCCTCAAGTGGTTTAACCGCAAAATCCGGTGTGCCCATATAAACAACTCTCATAAAACACCTCAAAATTACTCTTCTGCTTCGGTAACCTTTTGCAGGAAGGTACCTTCGACAAGCTTGTCTTTATAAAGAATACCATCAAGATGGTCAATTTCATGACAAAAGCAACGCGCTTTTAAGTCTTCACCCTTATAGAGGCACCATTTGCCCTCACGGTTCTGAGCTTTAACCTGAACAGTCTTGGGACGGGAAACCAGACCGCATAAGCCCGGGAGAGAAAGGCATCCCTCTTCACCTACTTGTTCACCATCAATTTTTGTAATTTCAGGATTTATAAGCTCAATAAGACCGTCACCTACATCCATAACCACGACACGGCGTAAAACACCAACCTGCGGGCCTGCAAGACCAACACCCGGTGCTTCATACATAGTTTCAGCCATATCATCCAACAACTCAAAAAGTCGTTCGTTAAACTCAGTAACAGGACGCGATTTTTTTCTTAAAATTGGATCTCCGTCTTCACGAATATTTCTGATAGCCAAAATAAAACACCTTCCTATGAGAGCGGATTTATATCTGCAGTCACAGTTACTCCGCTGTTCATTTTTTCTTTCATAAATGAAATCAATAACGAAGAAATCATATTTCTGAATTTCTTATTATTTCTGCATTTAATTATAATTACATTTCTGTACTTATTGTTAATTTTAGGAACCTTAGGTTGCAACGGTCCTAAAACGTTAACTTTTACATCGCTGTACTCAGTAGTTACCGCCACCTTCAATGATTCAAGAAATCTGTTAGCTGAAGCAGAACATTTTGAAAAATTCTCGCTTATAAAAGTCAGTGAACAAATATCACAATACGGCGGATAAAGCATTGCTTTTCTTATGATATTTTCCATTTCAAAAAAGCCTTCATAATCCTGATTTGATGCAAGAGTAATTATATCATTATCCGGGAGCATTGTCTGTATAACTGCTTTACCTAAAAAATCGCCTCTACCAGATCTGCCTACCACCTGAGTCAGCAAATCAAATGCTTTTTCACTACTTCTGAAGTCATCATTATACAACTGCTGATCTATTGAAATAACACCAACTAAGGTTACATTCGGGAAATTAAGACCCTTGGCAACCATTTGTGTACCAAGTAAAATATCATAATCACCGCGTGAAAAGGCTTGCAATTTTTCTTCATATGAATATTTAGCCATAGTTGTGTCAGCATCCATACGTAAAACACGAGCATTCGGAAAAATATTTTCAATATCATCTTCTATTCTTTGTGTACCGAATCCTGCATATTTAATTGTCTTATTGTTACAAGACGGACAAACATCAGTATAACTCATTGAAAATCCGCAGTAATGACACATAAGTCTGTTATTTGCATTATGATAAGTCAAAGAAATACTGCAATTCGGACAATTTACAACTGTTTTACAGCTTTCACAGGTTGCAAAAGTATTGAATCCACGCCTGTTCATAAGTAAAATTGCTTGCTTTTTATCTGCTAAAACTGATTCAATTTCAGAATATAATTCATTGCTTATAACACTCTTACTATTAGAAATATCAACAGTTTTTACTTCAGGCAGGACAGCCTTACCAAAGCGTTCTGTAAGCTTTACAAAACCATATTTTCCGTCAATTGCATTTTTATACGACTCAACAGATGGTGTTGCTGAGGATAAAAGCAAAAACGCATCATTTTTTACACAACGGAATTTTGCCACCTCACGTGCGTGGTATCGCGGAGTCATTTCAGACTTATAAGTATGCTCATGCTCTTCATCCATTACGATAAGACCTAAATTATCAAAAGGCGCAAATACCGCTGAACGTGTACCTATAGCTATTTGGGCATCACCGTTTTTAACGCGCTTCCATTCATCAATACGCTCTCCTGCAGAAAGTGCACTATGAAAAACAGCAACAATATCGCCAAAATAAGAATAAAAAGCATTAATAGTCTGTGGTGTAAGTGCGATTTCCGGAACCATAACTATTACACCTTTACCGCTTTTTACAACCTTGTCAATCAATTTAATAAAAACCTGTGTTTTACCACTACCTGTAACACCAAAAAGTAAAGCGGCTCCCGCTTTTTTCTCATCCACTTTATTGGCTAAATACTTATAAGCATTCTCTTGATTTTCAGTTAATTCGGGTATGGGGGTCTTAGAATTACCGGCGGTAATTCTGGGCTTTCTGTAAACCTCGTTATCATATAATTCTACATAACCTTTTTTGGTCAGAGCCATTACTACCGCTTGAGTAACACCCGTAAAATAACAGACCTCTTTAAGTGAAGCCGAACCTATATCCAATAACAAAGAAAGGACTGAGCGTTGTTTTGCAGTAAGTGAGCCCAATTTACCCTCGAGTTCCTCTTCAGGTAAAGCAAGTCTGACATTTTTAACTGTCAAATCCCCTGTTTTTCTCTTAGTATCAACATTTGAAATTAATACACCTTTTTTTACAAGCTTTTCGAGCACAACAGAATCTGCCGCAAGTCCCAAGGCAGAAAGAATAGTTTCTTTCTTACGGAATTTACAGCCACCCTTCAAGAAATCAAATACTTCTTTTTCTTCAGTTGTCAGCTTTTCAATTACTGTTAAAGGTGCATTTTCGTCCACCATAAAAGACACTACATAGTTAAGCCCGATACCACTCGGAAGCATTGCTTTCGCTGCCTCAAAATAGGTGCAAAAGGTGTGCTCTTTCAGGTAAGAAACAAGCGAAATCATCTCATCATTAAGAAGCGGTACTTCATCAAGTACCGCTGAAATCGATTTTAGTTTCAGAGTTTCATCTGCTTCATTACGGGATTTTACATTAATTACAAAGCCCTGTTTTTTTCTGTTACCATTACCGAATGGGACTAAAACCCTGCAACCCGGTGCAACAGAAAAGCCTTCAGGGATTGCGTAAGTAAAAAGTGAATCTATATGGTAAACAATACCTTCAACTGCAATTTCTGCAATTAAAGATTCGTTATACATAATTAAAGATTTTTAATTTCGTCCGGTTCAACAATTTTATATTTACCGTCAATAATTTCAGAAAGAGCAACGGTAACCGGTTTTTCTGTTGAAAGATTTTTTTCTTCAAGATTAATCATAGCAATTTCTCTTGCTCTTTTTGCTGTAGCAGTTACAAGAGAGTAACGGCTGATTCCTTCGTTAAGAATTCCTTTAAGATCGGGATTAAGCATAATATATACTTCCTTTCAATTAGTTGTTAATTATTTCATTAATTGTGTTTTTCATATTGTCATATTTTAGATGTTCTGCTTTTAAAATAGCTAAAATATCATTTACACAAGTCTGAACATCATCATTAATAACAATATATTTATATTCCTTCGCCCTTTGAATTTCAGTTTCTGCAATTTTCAAACGACGATTAATATCCTCTTCTGTTTCAGTTCCACGATTTTTAAGGCGACGTGAAAGCTCACTGAGTGAAGGCGGCATTATAAAAATAGATATAGCCTCCGGGTAAAGCTTGCGAACATTACCTGCACCCTCAACCTCAATTTTTAAAACAACCGATTTGCCGGTATCAAGCATCTCTTCAATTGCTTTTTTTGGCGTTCCGTAATAATTCACACCATATTTCACATACTCAAGAAAACCGTTTTCTTTTATATTTTTTTCAAAATCTTCAACAGTTGTAAAATAATAGTCAACACCATTCTGCTCGCCCTCTCTCGGAAGGCGTGTTGTCATAGAAATAGACTGTTTAATATTCTCATCTTGTTTTTTCAACTCTGCAAGAACAGTATCTTTACCGCAACCTGCCGGAGCAGAAAGAACTACAAGTAAGCCCTTATCCATCAAATCCAAATTCACGACCACCTTTTTCATCGTTAAATCTTGTTAACAATTGTTCCGCTGACAAAAACGAAAGAACAACATTGTCACTATCGGTTATAATTACACCTTTTGTTTTTCTGCCGTGGGTAGCATCAATCAAAACTGCTCTTTCTTTACTTTCCTGAATCATTCTTTTTGCAGGTGCAGACTCAGGGCTTATAACTGCAATAACTCTGTCAGCATTTATAAGATTTCCAAAACCTATATTAACAAGTTTCATTTTTATCACTCATTCTATATTCTGAATTTGTTCTCTTATCTTTTCAATTTCGGCTTTTGTATCAATAACTATTCGTGCTATTTCAACATCCTGTGCCTTTGAACCGATTGTATTTGTTTCACGATTTATTTCCTGTACGAGGAAATCAAGCTTTCTGCCTATAGCCTCATCTGAATTCATCATTGAACGAAGCTGGTCAATATGACTTCTCAATCTCACAGTTTCTTCAGCAACAGCAATTTTATCTGCATAAATTGCTGCTTCAGTAAGAATTCGGGATTCATCTACCTGAACACCTTCTAAAACCTCTTTCATCCTTGTAAGAAGCTTTTCATTATATTCTTTAACAGTTTCAGGTGAACGTTTTTCAACAAATGCAACATTTTCAATAATTGTATCTGCACGAGAAAGAACATCAGCTTTGAGTTTTCCGCCTTCCTGTTCGCGCATTTTTATAAATCTCAAAACAGCTTCTTCTAAAACACCTTTAACTTTTTCCCACAAATCATCTTCATCGACAGCATTTTTAGTTACCGATAAAACCTCCGGATAGCGAGCAATATCCTGCGCAGAAATATTCGCATTTACTGAAAAATTATCGCCGATAAAATGAATAGCATCGTAATAACCTTTCGCCAAAGGCTCATTTACCTTAACAGTAACACTATCATCAGCTGTAGCTTCAATTGTAAGGAAGCACTCTACCTTACCTCTTGCAATATAAGAAGAAAGGTAGCTCTTGATTTTTTCTTCAAGAAAAGCATATGCACGCGGTATTCTTGATGAAAATTCAAAATACCTGTGGTTTACACTTTTAATTTCTGCAGTAATATTAAATCCGTCAACAGAAGCCTGTGCTCTGCCGAACCCTGTCATACTTTTAATCATTAGTAACGGCTGAAAGCCTTCACATCCTTCTTTTTATTATACTAAACTCGGGTAATAATGTCAATTTTAATACTTTAGTTTTTAGTGTTAACAACGAGTTTGTGAACTTCATCAGCTGAAAGCTCTCTCCACTTACCCGGCTGGAGCATACCTAACTTAAGTGAACCTATTGATGTACGTTTTAATCTTATAACCTCAAGACCGACCTCTTCGCACATTTTTCTTATTTGTCTGTTTCTGCCTTCAAAAATTTTAATTTGCAAAACACTGCGTGTCTCACTTTTTTCTAAAACAACAACCTCTGCCGGTAAAGTTTCTCTGCCATCTATTAAAACACCGTCTTCTAACTTTTCGGTTTGTTCTTTTGATATTGAAGATCTGACAGTAACTCTGTATGTCTTTGAAATGTGCTTTCTCGGATGCATTACACTGTTAGCAAATTCTCCGTCATTTGTGAGCAAAAGCATACCCTCAGAATCACGGTCAAGTCTGCCTACAGGATATACCGTAGCACCCACATCAGAAACTAATTCTGCAACACATTTTCTGCCCAATTCATCGCTCATTGTTGTAACATAACCGCGCGGTTTATTAAGCATAATATAATACTTTTGCTTTACAACTGTTACCTTTTTTCCGCTTACGGTAACATCATCTCTTTTAGGGTCAACCTTATCACCTATTGAAGCAACTTTACCGTTAACCCGTACC
>JAFVWD010000055.1 GCA_017501865.1 Clostridia bacterium
CGCACCTAAAATTGCAAAGATTTTGGTGCAGTAAGGTGTTTCTTTGGCGCAGTCATACTGACGTATAACAAGACAAAAAACGGCTTAATGTGCCGAAAGATTTAAATTTTAGGCGTACGGGGTTCGACTCCCGTCACCTTAACCTTATCCTCCAACGGCTTCGGTAAAGAGTCGCCGCCGCTTATAGCATACTTCAAAAATGAAAAATCTACATTTTCGATTCCTTTTGCTTTTAAAAGTCCTTCATAAAGTGTCGGAACTCCGAAAATCATTGTTGGCTTGTGTTTCTTTAAAATACTACCGAATTCATCTGCTTTGAATTTTGGTATTAAAACAGAGCACGCACCAAAGCAAAAACAAACGTGAACACATACGCCCAGACCGAATCCGTGAAAAATAGGAAGAATTGCAAGAATTCTGTCACCTACAGAAACGTTTCTGAGTGTAAGAACTGACTGCATTCCGAATGAATTAAAGCTTTTGTTTGAAAGCATTATTTCTTTTGGAACACCTGTTGTACCGCCACTATGAAGAATAACTGCCATTTCGTTATTTTCTTCATTACTCGGCACATACTCGTTTATTTCTTCACCTGATTTTATAAAGTCCGCCCACTTAATAAAACGAACATCCCTCTTAGAATAACAGTTTTTACTTTTGTTTGTCAAGGCATATCCTAATTTTAACGGTAATTTCATTGAATTTCCCGCAGAAGCAACTACTACTTTTTCAACTTTTGTTTCATTTATGATGTCAGAAATCTTTGTACAGCACAAATCAATTGCAAGTACAACCTTACTTTCAACAGAATTTATGTAAAGCTTCAATTCCTCTTTCGCAGAAAGCGGGTGAACAACATTACAAACTGCACCTATTCTGTTCAAAGCATAAATGCTTATGAGTGCTTCAGGTGTATTTGGCATAATTATTGTCACTATGTCGCCCTTTTTTACACCAATTTTGTTGTATGAATATGAGGCTTTTATTATTTTTTGTGAATATTTTGTAAACAAATTGAGGGGTTGCCATTTTGGCAACCCCCTTTTAAAATCCTCATCATAGTGTACCGTCTTCAACCTTTTTCATAAAATCAGAATTTGCAGGTACAACATAAGTTATTCCTTTTTCTACAATGTTAAAGGTAGCTTCGGTTACAATTTTTACTTCCCCGTCAAAATTAACTGCTGACGGCTTTGTGCTTTTTATTGTAATCTTTTTACCGCGTTTAAAGCGAGTTCTCTCCCAATCAAGGTGCTCTCCGCGTTTATATTTGCTTATAAGACCTAAAAGTGTAAGTCTTGAACAGTCTTTTTCAACTACGACAAAATCAAGCAAGCCGTCATAAGTCAATGCCTTTGGGGCAGCCTTATAGCCACCGCCATACCAACGGGAATTTGCTACAACGCAGAAAAGAACATCCTTTGTAAATGGCTCATCATCATCGAACTGAATGGTAAAAGTATTTTTCATTTTGCCTATAAAGCAGTATAACAGCGATGCGGTATATGCTGCCTCAGGTGATAAAAGCGGCATTTTTTTGAATATTGCCTGTTTTGCGCAAACCTCAGCATCAAGACCCATTGAGCACTGATTAATTGCATATTGATCCTCGTATTTTATAAGATCAAATTCCATAGGAACTCCTGTAATGTGAGATTTTATATCCTGTAAATCCTCTTTTTTACCGAAAATTCTTATAAAATCGTTACCGCCGCCTAACGGAATTGCCGCAACCTCTGCATTTTTATGCTCTGCACACGCATTAACAATTTCAGATAATGTACCGTCACCGCCACAGGCATAAAATCTTATATGCTCTCCTGTAGAAACTTTTTCCTTTGCGTACTCATATGCATTGCCTACTGCCGTTGTTATGTGTATTTCATAATCTGTAATATCAAGCTCGGCAAAAGCCTTCTTAATCTCATTACTGTATATCTCGTGTGGAATACCGTTACCTGCAACAGGGTTAATAATAAAAATATGTTTCATTTAATCGTCTTCTCTCATTATGCTTTATATAAATTTTATTTAAAATACATATATAACTGGCACTTTATCATACCATTATATAATTTTCTGCGTTTGTCTGCTTTTCTGCCAAAACAGGTTTCAAATTCTTCGTCAGGAGTAATTACATAATAGCTCCAGCCATGACTCTGTGGGAACACTTTACTCATTTCTCTGTAAAGCGCCTCTGCCTCCTGCAAATCAAGAAGTCTTTCACCATAAGGCGGATTAACCAGAACAGTTCCTCTCTCGGTGTATCTTTTGAAATCTCTTATATCTCTTTTTTCAAAATGAAGCTTTTTACCTATAGGAAGTCTTGCTGCATTAGCCATTGCAAGCTTTACTGTTTCTCCATCTATATCTGAACCGAAGCCCTGGAAATCTGTATCAATTTTTTCTAGGCTTCTTGCTCTTTCTCTTTCCACTGCCCATATATTTTTAGGCAAAACCTCAAACCTTTCAGCAGAAAAATGTCTGTTAAGTCCCGGTGCTATGTTGTGTGCGTATAAAGCGCCTTCTATCATAAGAGTACCGCTGCCGCACATCGGGTCATAAAGTGTATGATAATGCTTCAGCTTTGCAAGTGAGCATATTGCCGCCGCTAAAGTTTCTTTCATCGGAGCAAAGTTACTCTGAAGTCTGTAGCCGCGCTTATGAAGACCTGCACCTGATGTATCTATTAAAAGTGTAGCTTCATCATTCATAATTGAAAATTGAATCTGATGAGTAGGGCCTGTTTCATCAAACCACGAAATTCCGTATTTGGTTTTTAACCTTTCAACAACTGCCTTTTTTATAATTGCCTGACAGTCACTCACACTGAAAAGTGTTGATTTCAGAGAATAACCCTTTACAGGGAAAGCATCATCCTTTAAAATCCATTGCTCCCACGGCAAATTTTTCGTTCCCTGAAAAAGCTCTTCAAATGTTGTTGCTTTAAATGAACCTACCAATATCTGAACTCTTTCTGCAAAATGTGAACATATATTGACTCTTGCGAGTAAATTTTCATCACCTGAAAAAAGCACTCTGCCGTTTTCTGCTCTTACATCTTCTGCCTCAAGAGAGCGCAGTTCATCTGCTATAATACCCTCTACACCCAGAAGGCATGGTATTACAAAATTTATTTTCATACTCTTAACCTTTCATCTTTTCAAGTTCAAACCAGAATTCAACACCTGTTTCAACATTGTTAAAACCACATGCCGAGCCGTGCAAATCCATAATAGACTTCACTATAGAAAGACCTAAACCAAATCTGCCCTCCGCTCTTGAATGTGCCTTATCTGCTCTGTAAAATGAATTAAATATATTATCTTTATCTTTATCATCAATAAAGCTACCCGAATTGTAAACAGATACTTTATATTTTTCCTCTGACTCTTTAATTGTAACTATTAAAATCTTTTCATTTTTCGCATGACTGCAGGCATTGGAAATATAATTTGACAAAACTCTTTCTATTTGTGCCCTGTCTGCAAAAACAAAACAATCATCTTTTTCGCTTTTTACTGATGCAGTAATTCCCTTTTCTTCAAAAATAGGCTTTGCTGCTTTCATATAATCTGAAACTAATTCATTTAGTGAAAAAGCTTCTTTATTTATATTCTTCATTCCTGATGAGTACAGCGAAGCTTCAAGAAGACTTAACACGAGACTGTTCATTTTATCTGCCTCATTCATTATTATGTCGCAATACTCCTTTGCAGACTCGTCTTCATCAGCAACATTCATTTTAAGCCCTTCTGCATACCCCCTGATTATGGCAATTGGGGTTTTAAGCTCATGAGAAGCAGAAGAAACAAAATCCTGACGCATTTTTTCCAATTTGCGCTCTTTTTCAATATCGCTTACCAACTGTTCATTTGTTGTTTTAAGCTCAGTCAATGCTGTGTCGAGTGATGATGAAAGCTTGTTTATACTTTCTGAAAGTACACCTATTTCATCATTTCTGTCAACCTCGCATTTTTGTGTAAAATCAAGATTACTCATTTTGTTAGCCGCTTCAGTAATTTTAATTATAGGCTTTGTAAAGCGCTTTGCGTAACCTGAAATATATATAAGTGAGAGCAAAAGTGCAACAACCGCTATTGTTGTTGTAACACTCGTTGCAATAGATGCATTCTCCTGAATAACATCTTTTTGAGTTGTTATTTCAATATGGTAGCCGTTTTTAAAATCTTTACCATAAAGAATATACTGAGTCGTGCTGTTTTCTTCCTGTAAAATATTAAAGTAGCTTCCATCCTCATTTTCGGTACGGCTTACAACTATAAGCTTTTCACCCGAAACAAAGGAACCGCTTCCTTCGTAAATGTAATTATCAAAATTATCGTAAAGGTCTATGCTGACATTTTCTGAATTTTCATACTGAAAAAGAAGTGTCGCATAATCACCCGTATAGCTTTCAGCATCTTCTGCCATTTGCTTCATTGAATTTTCTTCATTCCACAAATAAACATTTTCAAGAATCTGTGAATTTACAACTACTAAAGCGATAAGGCAAACTGCAAATATTGCGCCTACTTCAAGAAAAACGCGAACTCTTATTCCGAGTTTTCTTTTCTTCATTGCCTTACCTCCACATCTGAAAACTAAATCTGAATTTTATACCCCGTACCATAAATTGTTTTAATACGGGTAGCACCCCATTCGCCAAGCTTCATTCTGAGTCGGGCAACATGAGAATCGACAGTACGTGTATCTCCCTCATATTCGTAACCCCAGACCTCATCTAAAAGCTGTTCTCTTGTATAAACTCTGCCGGGATGTGATGCAAGCTTCAGAAGAATTTTATACTCCTTCAGGGTGAGTTCAACTACAACACCATCTAAATAAACCTCATGTGCTAATGGTGTTATGAGCAAATCTCCGAGTGAAATGTTGTCATTTTCCTGTTTTTTCTCAACAGGCGATGCACCTCTTTTTAAAAGAGCATCTACCCTTTTTGAGAGAATAGTGAGAGAAAATGGCTTTGTCACATAATCATCTGCACCCGATTCAAAACCCATAATCTGGTCAAAATCCTGGCTTCTTGCAGAAACAAGAATTATAGGAATACCGCTTGTTTCTCTTATTTTACGACAAACTTCCCAACCATCAATTTCGGGCATCATAATATCAAGAAGTGCAATGTTTATATCAGGATTACTTTTAAAAACATTAAGCGCTTCCAGCCCGTCTGAAGCCTCTAAGACAATATGCCCTTCTTTAGTCAGACAATCCTTTACAAGCTTTCTTATTAATTGTTCATCATCTGCTATAAGAATTTTCGCCATAAAATCACCGCCTTAATGATGTGGACAAACCTTCATACAAATCCCGCAGACTACACCACGACCTATATGATGAAATTTCTTTTTCATATAATCGCTGCAAACTGCAGGACTGAATATTTCCTCCCTTTTAACCCCTTCGTGCCATTCGCCCCCGAGAATTGCCCCTGACGGACAGCTTCTGACACACAAATTACATCCGTTACAAATATCCTCCGGCATTTCACAATCTCTTTCTAATGGGCAATCTGTAAAAATTGTACCGAGTCTTACTCTTGCACCATATTTTTTATGAAGAAAAAGTGAGTTTTTACCTATTGTACCAAGACCGGATTTTCTTGCAGCCTCCTTGTGAGAATACCTGCCGTTAAAAGGTGTTCCCGGCATACTCTGTGAAGATGCAACCGTTATATAGTTATAACCCCTGCTTTCAAGAAACAAGCCCGCTTCTAAAAGACAACGGTCAATAAACGCATTTACAGTTCGGTAATGATTAAAATACGTAGGTGTAGGCTCTTCAGAAATTTCTTCAATAATAGCATCTGAAAGCTTGACTACAATGCTTATTGCATACTGCAAATTGCCTGTATCTGCATTTTCCGCTTTACAGAAGCCTACATCACTTACCCCCTTGCTCAAAAGGAATTTTTTTAACTCCTCCTGCAAGACCTCTGATTTATTCGTCTCCATTTTTAGTCCTCATTTTTTCCATACAGTGTAAAACCTTCTGACTCATTGCGGCACATTCATAATAGAGACCTTTATTATGTTCAAAATCAGTAATAAAATCGTACATATGCCTTGCTTCATTTGCCATAAGTGTATTTTTATTTTCACCAACTAAAGAATCTACCTCTCTGCCTACTTTGTTATAGCAATTTATTCCGCGCAGCTGAGAAACAGAATCTATGGTAATTGTACCGTTATCGCCTAAAATCTGTGATGCTGCTCTGCTTTCGGCAGTTTTTGAATATGTTATGGTAACTACCTTATCCTTATATTTCAAAATAGCAGAACCGGCACCATCTGCACCTGTAAAAATAAAATTCTGCAATGCAACAACCTCTTCAGGCTCACCGAACAAATCAATTGTCGGGTAAACACAATAAATGCCCAGGTCATTAAGCGCTCCTGTTTTCATTTTCGGGTTAAAAATATTTGGCAGTTCTCCCGATAAAAGCGCCTCATACTTTGAAGAAAGCTGTGAATAATCGAAATGCGCCGATGAAATATTGCCTATATCCTGCAAGGCCTGCTTTAAGGCATACCTTGTTTCGGTATGCATATACATAATAGCTTCGAAATATCTGACATTATTTTCTTCAGCAAGGAAAAAGAGCTTCGAAAATTCTTTGCTTGTAATTGTTACGGGCTTTTCGCAAATAACGTGCTTTTTGTTTTCCAAAAGGAATTTGCATTGCTCATAATGGCAGACGTTAGGACTTGCCACGTAAACAAAATCTGTGTCTGAATCAGCTACCTCTTCTATTGATTTAAATACTCTTTTTGCCCCTACCTTTTGTGCAAAAGCTGTGCCCTTTTCTTCAGAACGTGAATAAACACCATCTAAAACAAGGCCTTCTACAGTCTTTGCGCCTTCAATAAACGAATTTGTTATCCAAGAAGTACCTATCACAGAATATTTTATTTCTTTCATTACTTCCCGCCCCCAAATAATTCATTCTTCTGTACTTTTATAAAATCTATAACACTTTCCGGTGAAAGCATTCTTTTACCGTATTTTAAAAGCTGCGGCACTGCTTTTTGAGGTGCCCCTGACCAAACATCTCTTTCTGCCGGTGTTATTTTCATTTCTGTCAGAACATCACAGTAAAAACGTGTTGTTTCCAAAAATTGCGGGAATCCCTTTTTATTACCACCTGTCCAGGCAGTTTCGGCAACTGCGAGCCACCTTGGAAAGCACATATATGTAAGCTCGGTAAAATCCCTTATATGCTCTGACCATGCAGGTGATTCAATTCCGAGTATGGAATTTGCCCCCACCTCTGTCAAGCCCTTCAACTTTTTAGGATTGAATTTATAAATTTTCTCCAGAGAGTTTACTGCATAAGGATAATCCATATATAACGGAACATTACTCTCAACAATAAGCCCTTTACCGCTGTTTGCCCACTCTATGCTTCTGTTATTTCTCTCGAGCCAGAGTGAAACAACCGTATTTGTAGAATCCAGGTTACCACCCTTTAAAGCATCGTTCCAGCAAATAGCCTTTTTCCCTTTTGTTTTAAGATACTCAGCAACCTCATTCATTAACCAGCCTTGTAATTCCTGAAAATTCCTAAGGCCCAATTCAGCCTTTTTCTTATGACATTTCTCGCACTCAATCCAACGTGTTTTCGGCGCTTCATCGCCGCCTATATGGAAATATTTATCAGTAAAAATTTCACACATTTCGTCTATTACTGCATAAATTACCTTCATTGTTTCCGGATTACCGGCACACAATATATCCTCAAAAACTCCGCCCTTGGTTTGGGGTTCAATTTCTTCACCGGTACAAGAAAGCTCAGGGTAAGCCGCTAAAAGTGTTGTGGTATGTCCCGGAATATCAAACTCCGGTATAACCTCAATATATCTCTCGTGACAGTACTCAACAATTTCCTTAAGCTCTGCCTTAGTATAATAATGCGCATACTCCTCCCTAACACTTTCTTCCGCACTGAATTCAGAAGCTCTTCTTTTTGAACCCACCTCAGTAAGAAGCGGATATTCCTTCATTTCAAAGCGGAAGCCCTGGTCATCTGTCAGGTGAAAATGAAATTTGTTTAATTTAAAATATGCACAGGCATCTATAACCTTTTTTACTTCTTCAACCGTTAAAAAGTGTCTTGCAGAATCAAGCATAAAACCACGGTAATCAAATTCCGGTTCGTCAGAAATATATATATACGGAAGCATTCCGCGATAGTTGTTAAGAATTTGCTTTAAAGTTATTTCCCCGTAAAAAACACCCTTTTCACTACCGCCCTCAATACAAACTCCGTCTGAATCAACAGTAAGACGGTAACCCTCTTCTGTCAGAAAGGATTTCTTCACTTCTTTTTTTACATCAGGCATTTCTCCGTCAAAGTAGTAAAATCCTGATTTAAGCTCCATTTTTCTGGGGGTAGGAATAAGATGCATTTTTTTCACTCCTTTTCAAAAAACCGCTAAAAACAAAAATAATTATACATATTAATAATACTATTTTAATAAAGTGTTGTCAATGAAAATCAAGCGAAAAGAGCACTAAACAACGCGATAATAAATAATAAAAACCGTAGTGAGTGCTCACTACGGTTTTCTTGTTTTATACAAGGTCGTAAGTTACGTTGTATTCAGGAATATATTCACCTGTACCAAAGTCTCTTGCTCTTGCAATAACCTTATCCTTATAAACTTCAAGGATTACACCTGTTCCGGCATTATTGAAATCGCCGTCCTTGTTCTCAATACCTATTGAAGGAACATTGATACCGTGAATGTTTCCGATTTCTTCATATGTGAATTGTCCTATACCTGTATGAAGATGTCCTGTAATATAGAACACATTCGGATATTTATTAAGTATGTCATACACTTCCTGTGACTGGTCGCCGATTGAACCTGATTCCCAGAGTGAAGAACCCCATGTAGTAGGAAGACCGTGTGTATCCTTAAGCGGATAGTGACCTACAACAAAAGCAGGCTTACCTGTTGCTGTTACTGTTGCAACCTGATCTTCAAGCCATTTGAGCTGTGTATCGCTGATATAAGCATCTTCAAAACGCATTTCATCAGAACCTAAAACTATAAATGTATAGCCGTTTACTTCATATGAGAAATAAATGTTATCAATTGCTTTATCTTCAGGGTTAAGATTATTTGTGAAATCATAATAACGTGTTGTTGCCTGCTCGTAATCACGGATTCTTATGTCGTGGTTACCTGAAGCCATAACGAAGTTGTCAACCTTTGTTAATTTTTCCAAATCGTCTGTAAGACTGTCATACTCTGACTGGAAACCATTTTCAACAATATCTCCCGCAACTACGAGTGCATCAATCTGACAACCTGCATTTTGTAAATCCTTTACAGATGCAACAAAGCTTGCTTCTCTTTCAGGATTATAGTTACAAAGCTGAGTATCGCCCCAGGCAATGCACATAAGCTCTGCGCCTGCCTCTGAATAATAAATTCTGTCATCTGTTGATGGGGTTGAAACACCGCCTACCAACATAAGCATTGCTAAAACAAGACTGTTAATTTTGTAGATAATGGCACTTACTGCACCTATTGCTCCACCTGCAACTGCTTCCATTTTTATACCCTCCGTTACATAAACTGTATTATAAGTAATTGTATTTTACAATATTTATATTATTTTGTCAACAAACTTTATTGCACCTTTTTCTTCGCGTGATTCATCTGCCAGGAATATAATATTATGTCCGTCTACAGAATCGTATATTGAAGTACAAGAAACTGAAACCTCTTCTCCTGCAACATATTTTACAAAATCTGCAGTCAGGTTATCATCTCCGCCACCGTGTCCGTCAAGGTCAAAATCTTCAATATCAAGTCTTTCCTCTGTACAGAAGCTTTCGGAATCAGGGTCAATTTTAGTAAATTTAATAACATTATTTTCAAATTCACCGTAAAGCTCACCCTTGGTACCTGTAACCTTTATAACTCTTAACGGAGAAGCCGCTCCGCCAATCATATTGTGAGTACCTGTTGCGCCGTTGTCAAAGTTTATAAGCACACTTTGTCTGTCTACAACATTATTATCACACTTATAAACGCATCTTCCGTAATCGCTACGCTTAAGAAGCTCTATGCGTTGTTCCATTGTAGGATTTTCAACACTTTCAAGCTCCTGCCACACATAAAACTCCCATGAACCCAGGTGATCAAGATAAATCTTCTTTGCACTATACTGACATGTTTCTACAAGCGGGCAATCCTTAAGGCAATATGTACCGGAATTTTTCGGTGCATTTTCCTTTTTGAACTGACCGAGTGAACCTACAGAAGAAACTGAAACAGGTCTGTTGGGTGACATCATCCACATCATAATATCCATATCGTGACAGCACTTCGCAAGAAGCATAGATGTGTGACATTTATCACTATTCCCCCATTTTCCTCTTACAAATGAGGTTGTTATGTGGTGATAGCTGACATTCTCTATTGTCTGTATATTGATTATTTCGCCTAAATCACCATTTCTTATTTTTTCCTTGAACAAAAGATAAAACGGTGCGTAACGCAACACGTGGCATATCATCACCTTGTTTTTATGCTCTCTGACAACCTCTAAAAGCTGATTCATTTCAGCCTTGCTTACCGCAAACGGTTTTTCAAGAAGCATATCGTAACCCACTTTTAAAAGCGGAACTGCTGTTTCAACGTGTTGCTCATCCATTGTACCGTTTATTACTGCATCTGCAAATTTTGGTACCCTTGCAAGCTCCTCAGCATTTTTAAAGCAATTTTCTTCAGGAAAACCAAATTTTTCCCGCACCATATTTCTGCGGTAGTCATCAGGCTCTGCAACCCCGACAATTTTCAACTCGTCAGGATGACTTAAAGAATAATCTGCATAAACCATAGCTCTGTGACCTGCACCCAGAACTATTGCAGTAACCGGTTTTTTCATACTAACCCCTCTTTTAAGTTTTTTAATTTTATTAACGCAAAGATTTAGCCATAACAACTCCGCCGAACGCAGAAATTATTATTTCAAATCCGTTCCTTTTGTAAAATCTTACAGCGCCTGTATTTTCTTTGCTTGCCATAAGCATAACACCTTTAACACCCTTGCCTCTGAGCTTCTGCTCGAGCAGCTTAATCATTTCTGCCCCGTAGCCATTGCTCCGGTACCCGGGCAAAAGATTTATATGAAGATGTGCAGGATATTTCCTGCCAAAAATCACATAAGGAAAAGGTAAAACCCTTGCAAATAATCCGGCGCTCTTACTGAGATTTTTCACCTTTTCCGAATATACAGAAGTAAATACCGTTTTAAAGCTTCTGTAATTTTCAGCACACACAATATAGCCGACCACAACACCATCATCCTCTAAAACAAAAGCATTGTCAGGCTCTTCTTCAATATAATAAGAAGCATAAATTGTTGAAGTAATCTTCCCGGCCTTTTCTTCCGTTTTACTTTTTTCATCTGCAGTCATTTTGCAGATATACTCAACTCTTTCTGCATCATTTATATTTGCTTCACGTATTTTTATCATAAATCACTTTAATTTTTTATTAAGCTTATTGTTTTCGACAAGCGGTAAGCGTGTACCGTCAGGTCTTTCTACTATTGTTGATTCAAGTGTATTAACAAGATTTTTTCTGAATGCAGCAACATACTCTGCTCTGAGCTTTTGCTGTTCTTTTTTCTCTTCCTCGGTCAAACCACCTTCGCGTGATTTTCTTGCGAGAAAATTAATTCTGTCAATTTTTGACTGCTCCATTTTACACCTCTTAACTATCTTTTTGCAGATATACCCTTTGAATTATATGAGCTGATATATTTTCCGCTTACTGCCATTACTGTATAAGTGTATGTTACACCCTTTTTAGCAGTTTTATCAGTATAGGAAACCTTTGAATTGCCTTTAACAGTTGCTATTTTGCTCCAGGAGCCCTTACCGCTTTTTCTGTAAATATTGTAGCTTTCCGCTCCTGCTACCTTTCCGTAAGTAACAGTTATACCTGTTTTATTAGCTTTAGCCTTTGAAAGAACCGGTGTTGAAAGGAACTTTGTAAGTATTCCACCTGAAGTATAACCGCTTATGCCATTACTGTTGTATGCTTTTACTGTGTAATAATAACCCTTACCCGAAGCAACTTTTTTATCAGTATAGCTTGTGGCTTTAACTGCTCCGAGCTTTGTCCACTTACCGTTTTTAGAGGTTTTTCTGTAGACGTAGTAACCCTTTGCACCTTTTACAGCTTTCCATTTTATTACTGCTCCGCCTGATTTGTTCGACACAGATGAAAGCTGTGGCTTTGAAAGATATATTGCAGCAACACCCGCATTATCATAACTGCTTTTCGTATCATTTATACCTGCAATTACTGTATAAAAATATCTTGTACCGGATGAAACCTTTGTGTCGGTATAAGCAGTCTTCTGAGTAGTTGCAATTCTGCTCCAGCTGCCGCCCTTAACTTTTCTGTAAACAAAATATTGTTTTGCAGAACCTACTGAGTTCCACTTAACTGTAATACCCTTTGAATTGGTTGTCGCTGAAACAAGTGTCGGTGTTCCTATATAAAGTGAGTTTTTTGCAGCTGACATATACGCTTTGTTATCTGAGCATATTGCCTTAATTTTATAAGAATAAGTTTTTCCTGAAGAAACACCTGTATCTCTGTAGGTAAGCTCATCAACCTCACCTATAACCTTGTTGTTGCGTAAAATCTGATATTTTGTTGCACCGTATGTTCCGCTCCAAGTAAGAATAACCGAGCCTTTTGCAACCTTAATTTCTGTAATTTTCGGTGCTTTTATAACAATCTTTTTATTTGTCAGGGCATTTAAAGTAGAGACATATTGTGCTCCGATTTTTGCATAACCTGCATCAGTCGGATGAACAAGGTCCTTTAATTCTTTTTTTGTATCAATGCAACAATTTATAGCACTGAAATAAACATTTTCGGTACCCTTATAATGCTCCATTAAATCGCTCACAAAATGAATTATATTATTTCTGTACTCAAATTCAGAAGAAAAAACATTACTTGAATCAAAGTCTGAAACATCCTCACTCGGAGGAATTGTCAGACCGATTAAAATCATAATACTGCTGTCATACTTTTTTATACTTTCAACAATACAATCAAAATACTGAAGCACACGTTCACTTGAATAATTTTCAAGTGTCATTTTCTTTATGTCATTTATTCCGAGTTGAATTGCTACAAAATCGAGCCTCTTTTTTCCCTGCGTTTTCATATAATGAGAAAAATCGAAGCCATTGTTATAAAAGGGATTATCATAAAGCCCCTGCTCCGAAAGAGTGCAGTACATAGAAGCAGACCATCCGCCTCTGCCCTCGTGAAGATTTGGTGAAGTACCTCTCGTTCCTATAAGAGTTAACTTCTTGCCGCTGTCTTCAAATGCTTCAAGCATAGTTTCAGTGACTATACCCGCATTAACTGTACTGTCGCCGAACACCATTCCCGTCATATTTTTAAGATTTGATTCACGTGCAACAAATTTCATTTCACCTGAATCAATCAGAACATACTCGCTGTCATACACTCTCCACGGAATTGTATAATCGCCTGCACCATTTGCAGCAATAACTATTCTGTTTGTATAGTAATTCTTTTTAAGCTCCTGAGGAATATTAAAAACAATTTTAATTCCCGGAAGTGAAACAACATTATTATAATATATAATATACGGCTTCCCGACAGTTGCATACACAATTTCCGGCACAGACTCATAATATTTTGCATTTTCTGAAAGTGCATTTGCTACGGGTGCTACACCTGCTGTAAATAAGCACACTAATGCTACTATAAGCACTATACTTTTCTTAATCAATTTTTGTTCTCCCTTCAACATAACATTGCTTATTATAGAGAATGGGGCTCTGCCTGAAATCAGTTTCAGATGTACTTTACCCACTCAGATTATTTCACGCAGTACATTGTATTACATTACAAGTGAATCGTCAATAACAAAATACTGTTAAATCGACTGTTTTCGACATTTTCGTCTATTTGCAAAATAAAAAAGAGTTTCAGCCACATTTTTTTGACTAAAACTCTTTCTGTATTATACTATTTCACAATCCCAGATATCAACATCGGAATCCTGGAACACAGATCTCAGGGTTTTACGAACGGTTTCCACCGTAACACCGCGTTTTAAAATCACCTGTAAAAATCCGCCGCCACCGGCACCACAAACAAGTCTTCCCGCCGTGTAATCCTGAACACTTGCAAATATCTGATCAATAAGTGTATTTGTTGAACCGCTGTCGACCATTTTTGAAAGCTCCCAATGCCTGTCCAAAAGCTTTGCAAACTCATCAATATTTCCGCGCTCAAGCTCAAAACGCATAAGTGCGGCAATTCTCTGAATTTCATTAAGTGCATAAATTGACTCAGGCTCATTACCTATATATCTGCCTACAACATCACGAAGAAGGTTTCTTGCAAGCCTTCTCTGACCGGTATAAATAAGAATAAATCTTTCGTTTAATTCCTTCATTGCTTTTTCGGGAATATCAAGCTTACTTACTTTGACATCCTGTATAATACCCGGCATTGCAGAAACAAATTTAACTCCGTCTACAACACCGCCTACCTGATCTTGCCAGCCACCGCCTGTAGACATAATCTGCTCCATTGCAAGAACATGTCTGTAAAGGTCGTCTTCTGTATGAGGAATTCCCATAAACTCAAAAATTGCTTTAACGCAGGCCGCTGAAAGAATTGAGCTGGTGCCGAGACCACTGCCCTTAGGAACATTTGTAACCTCTGAGTGCATAACAAATCCACCGCCAAGACGCGTAAGAATATCTTCAAGCTTACCGCCCTCCTGCGGAATGACTCCACACGCAAGAAGCGCTGCTTTTTGCAATGCAAATACATCATACGGATCGCCTGTTTGTTGTAACGGTGCTATTTCAGAAAATTCACCGTGAACATCCATATCGCGACTGTCGAACACAATTTTGAGCTCCGAAACTCTTTCGAGGGTAACCTCTACGGGTTTTTCGCCATTCAATAAAATTGCTGCGTTAAGAACCGCACCGCCGTTTTCATTACAGTATGGAGGAGTATCGCTCCATCCACCGCCCCAGTTTACACGAAGCGGTAATTTTACAGTCAACTTGTCCTTTGCTATTTTACAATTCTCATTGTACTTAAGATTGTCGACAGTTTCTTTTAAGATTCCTTCAGATATCATATTAAAGCTCTTGGTAATATATTCTGTACCTATCTGACCGCCGAGTGCCTTACCAAGATAATAAAAGAGTCTTATTTTTTCACTGAAATCTGCTCTTAACAGTCTTTTTGAAAGCCAATACTCCTGAATTGGTGTAAGCGCATCGGCTTTTAAAATATCCTTTGCTTCAGTAGCAGGTCTGCCTGTTCTTATGAGCTTTGCAATACCGTCCATACGAACTAATTCCTGCATACGGTTATCCCAGGCAATAATTGCTTCCGGATCTGCCTCATTAAAACCAGACTGAAGTGATTTTCTCTTAAGCGACATAAGGTGCTCCATATCACCGTTACCATTTACAGCCTCGTAAATATTAAGCGCCTCTTTGACAGCTTCTTCTATAGTTTCGCACTCCGGATAAATCTCTGCCGACCAGAGAGTCCTGTCTTCGGAGCACCATATATTTTCAGGGAATATCTTTTCAAGCGGTTTTCCAAAAAGCAAATTTTCTTTCGGATTATCCTTCACACCGTAAATTCTTGCAACAAATTTTCCATCCTTCTGCTTAAGTCCGTGAATAACAACATCTGACGGAATGACCTCGTCATGAATATCAATATAAGAAAGAAGAACATTGTCACCAATTTTTGCCTTACTGTGAACATAAGAAACCTCAAGGTAACAATTCTTACCTATTTTTGCCTTATCAGACAAGACACTGTTATAACCCGCAGTAGACTTCGTTATACTGCTGTTTATGTGGTTGCTCCAATTAAGCTCTTTATAATTATCCACTCCGCCTGACATAAGCTCTAAAATCTCAGCTGTTGTACCAAAGTGAATAAATTTAGCAGGAGACAGCCTTAAAAGCTTCATTCTGTAAGGACGCAAAACCTCCCACACAACCTTACGCGCAGCATAGAGCTCGTCGCAAAATTCACCCTCGGGCTTTTCTTTTAAAAATTTTTCAAGAGTTGAATCTGTCGCAAGCGGATAAAGAAAATCACCGTAAAGAGAAAGACGAACCTTTTCGTTTACATATTTATCGTATCCGTCGCTGTCAGAAACAAGAGAATATAATGATTTAAGCATTTCAGCTGAAAAAATTACCGCACCGGTATCTATATCTACCTTACCGTTATCATTCACCGCACCTATTTCTGTCAGAGACTCAACGGTTTGTTTATGAAGGAATTTCTGAACACAACCGTCTTCTCCTCTTAAAAATACACCGTGATTTTTACCTATCTCAACCTTTTCTTTAAAAGAAATTGCTGCCGCTCCATTACCGCTGTAATCTATCTGAAGCGGATTAAACAAGAGAAGAACATCACCTGAAAGGAGTACCATACCTTCACGGATTCGCGCAGGTACACTTGACATTGCCATCATAAACTCATCAAAAAGAGTCGCACTTCTGCCGTTTGGTAATTTATGCGGAACAGGTGAAAACAATTTACCGAGTGCAGAATACTGCGGTACACGTTTGGAATCGCCACCCGAGTGAATCACGAGTATTCTTAAGCCCGAAAAATCATTTTTCCCGATTTGCTCTGCTACATATTTTAAAACACCGAGTGTTGCACCGCCACTTCCTACGCGTTTGCCGTCACGGTCAGGAATTACCGCAAATTTTGTTTTTGCAGGCAATAATCCTAATTTTAATCTTTCATTTATCTGTGAACGAAAACCTTCAGCCTGATTTTCGTTTGAAGCTGTTAAAATTATGTAATCCCACACAGGAAAACCTTCACGGTTTAACGACCTTTCGTAGTCATCCCATGTATCCATATAAGATTGTGCGAGAAAAAGCGCCGGACTTTTTGCCATAATATTCTCTCCTAAATAAGATTTTATAATCATTATAGTTAGTCGAAACAGTGTAAAATTACACTGTTTCGATACCAAATATATGATTTGGTATCGAATTTTCTTTGAAAATTCGACTGTAATCCTTTCAATGACTGTAATGCAAAATTGTATTTGTGAAAAACAATTTTGCTGAAAGCCGATAGAATCGGCTTTTGCGAAACGCAACTGCGTTTCGACAGATTATAATCATTATAAACTGTTATACAAATTATTGTAGCTGTTTAAAAAACAAGAAACATCGAGTGTTTTTCTGTAATTTTCATATACTTCATCGGTAACGAATTCTTTTTGCAGTACTTCATTTAAAGTTTCTGCAAGTGACAGCGGATTTTCGCTTTCAAACGTATACCCAAGATGGTTTTTTGTTATTGTATTGCACAAATTTCCGTGGTCAGGCCCAACAATACATCTGCCGAGTGCCACACCCTCACCTAAAGGACCACTCGCGGCATCGAACACCTTGCGGTACGGAACAACAATAATATCTGTTGCATTTATCGCGCGTAAAAAATCCTCATCACTTAAAAATTCAAGCTTTGTGCGGACCTTGTTGCTGAAGGCAGCCGTTTTTTCTTTTATGTATTCCTCATCAAAGTGAACAGGCTTACCTGCAACAAGCAGCTGAAACGGATATTTCACATTTCTGAGAGCCTCAAGCATTATGTCAAGACCCTTGTCATTTCTCGTTTCGCCAATACACCCTAAAACCGGAACAGCCACATCTAAGCCGTAATACTCTTTATCATCTGTTTTACTGTATGGTGATTTTTTAAAGTTAGGGTACTCTATGTGAACACCGTTGGTTTTTCCGTAACATGAAAGCTTGTCCTTTAAAAACTCAGAGTGCAGCACAACCGAATCAACCGAAGAGGAAATCATTTTAGCGGACATTTTGTTTAAAAAACCGTCTCTTAAGCAATGCATAGTGGTAACGGTTTTATATTTTTTAAATTTATTTAAGCCGTAGCCGAAATATCTGTAAAAGAAATCTGCATTCAGAAAATGAACCACATCGGGATTTTCTTTTTCAACATATTCATATATTTCGTTAATCCATTTTTTAAATTGCAAAAATGAACGTTTACCGTTTTTTCTGTCACTCGTCTCGTATTTGTACTGTCTGCAGTTAAGTTCCTCTACCCTTTGAGGGAGTATTGCCACCGCTTCATTATCACAGCCGTTTACAAGTGCGCTTATATACGGAATATGATGCCCTAATGTATTTATATCAATATAAACAATTTTCATAAAGCACCTCTCCAATATACAATACTCCATTTTAATATATTTCGTTTATTATATCATATAATGTTAAAATAATCAATAAAAAATGAACCATCATCTGAAAGACAATGATTCATTATTTCATAAATTTTATCTGCCGAAAACAGCTTGTATAAATTTGAATTTGTTGAGATACTTTGAAATGAAATAAAATACAATTGTTGCAACTACAGTTAAAACAGGAACTATAACTATATGGAGCAATAACATTTTTTCAGGTATAACATTGCTTGTTCCCAAAACCTTAAAAACAAGATTAATTCCCATTTCACCAAGTCTTAGTAAAAATATCATCTGATAAACATATATCTGCAAGGTATAGCCTCCGAGCTTTTCAAAGCAATTGTAAAGCTTTTGAAGCGGTTTCAGCTTAAATACCATAAAAAGCAAGGTTATTATAAAAACCGAGCCAACTAAACCTATTGCCCAACGGAAAGCATCTATAAACAAACACTCTTTTATTGAATACTCAGAGCGGATTAAGCCTGTTGTATAAATATAATGTTTTTTCTCAAAAAACATAAGCATAACCGGAAATGCCAACAACGAAGCATACTTAAGCTTCATTAATATTTCAGGGATTTTATCACGATAATTAGCAAATAAAAAGCCCAAAACAAAATACGGGAGCATAAAAACAGTAAGTTCAAAAAACGGCATTATCAAAATCAGTACAGATACTACACC
>JAFVWD010000056.1 GCA_017501865.1 Clostridia bacterium
ATGATTGACCAGGTTATTTATAATTTAATTGACAACGCAGTTAAATTTACTAATAATAACGGAGAAATATCTGTCGAGGCAGGAAGCGATTCAAACTCTGTATATTTTTCCATTAAAAATACGGGCAAGGGTATTCCGCCCGAGCACATAAAAAATGTGTTTGACCGTTTTTACAAGGTAGACGAATCAAGAAGTACCGATGTTAAAAGCACCGGTCTCGGACTCTACCTTGTTAAAAGCATTACTGAACTCCACGGAGGAAAAGTAACTGTTACAAGTAAACCCGATGAATTCACAAAATTCACCGTAAAATTACCTAAATAATACATCTCAAGTAAATCCGGAGGAATTTTTATGGACGAAAATTTAGAACAACAAAATAACATCGGCAACGATGTGTTGCCACAGGAAAACAATGCTTCTTTTCAAAATAATGAGACTACTGCTGAAAATACGCAGTCCTCTGTAAACAATGAAACTATGGCGGGCGGAACACAAAACAATGTGAATTCTGAGCAGGTAAATCCCCAACAGTTTCAACAGGCTCCACCGCCTTTAAATAATCCTAACACTATACCTGCATACCCTACCTCCCCTAACGGGTATTACGGTAATCCTTATAATCCGCAGGGCTATGCACAGCCTGCACCAATGTACAATACATCAGAAAACACAACTCCAAAAAAAGAAAATTCCAAAAAAGGAAAATCTGTATTTATTATTCTTGTTGTTGTATGTATTGCACTCGCTTCACTTTTAATAGGTACTACACTTACAAAGGATAAGGCTGATACATCAGGCAACAAAACCGAACAAAGTGATGATAAAAATGTTAAAATTGATGCAGCTGTACCTGATGTTGAAGAATCACCTTATGATGTTAAGGAATATTCAGGCAATGGCGCTATGACCCCTGTTCAGATTTATGAATCAGTAAAAGAATCCAACGTAGGCATTCTCGTGTATTATCAGAATCAGCAAGCAGGCGAAGGCTCAGGTGTTATTGTTGGCGAAGATAAATCAGGTACTTACACTTACATTATTACCTGTGCTCATGTAATTGCCGACTCCGGTGTTGATATTCAGGTTCAGTTCTATGACTCAAGTGAATATGATGCAGAGCTTGTAGGTATCGATTCAAAAACTGATATTGGTGTTATAAGAGTCAAGAAAACAGGCTTTAAGGCTGCAAAATTCGGAGATTCCGATTCTCTTAAGGTTGGTACAAATGTTTACGCAATAGGTAACCCGGGCGGTACAGAATTTTTCGGTTCTTTCACAGACGGTATTGTTTCTGCTCTTGACAGACCTATAGCAACATCTACAAACGGTTATTACGATTTACCGTGCATTCAGCACACCGCAGCTATAAACCCCGGTAACTCCGGCGGTGCGCTCGTAAATGAATTTGGTCAGGTTATAGGAATCAATTCCTCGAAAATAGCTGACACAGAATACGAAGATATGGGATTTGCAGTTCCTGCAGAGAAAGTTCTTGAAATTTATAAAGAGCTTATTGCTAACGGTTATGTTTCAAACAGACCAATGCTCGGCATAACTTATTATGCAGTTTCAAGTGATTCGACATATTCTGCTATTGCATGGAAAAACAATCTTCCTTATGGTTCAATTGTTATTGCAAGCATCGCAACAAACAGCAGTCTTAATGATACAAACATTAAAAACGGTGATATAATTACTGCTGTAAACGGCAAGAAGCTTGACGATACGGCAATCCTTCTGGAAACCATTGAAAATGCCAAGGTTGGCGACAAATTGACCCTTACAGTTGCAAGACTTAATAACAGTGGAGCTGTTGCTACAACCTTTGACGCAGAAATTACTTTAGTTGAAGATAAGGGTAATACCGTTTATAAAGAGGAAGTTACTCAACAACAAGCCCAGGATTATTACGAAGCATTCCCATTCAATCCGTTTGGCTATTAATAATAAAAAAAAGGGAATGTAAAAAAAGCGCAGACCATATAAAACCAGATATAGCAATGGGTTCTGTAGGTTTAATAAGCCTATAGAACCCATTTAAAATACAAACAAACTAAAATTGATGAAAAATTTATGTTTTATACGGTCTGCGCTTTTTTTCTATCCCCTAAAAATGAGCTGTAAAAAAACGCAGGTTTTTTTACACCTCATTTCTTTTACTGAAATCTTGGTTTTAGACGTTACTTGTTCTGTTGACTACAGTATACAAAAACAAAATTAAAGTTGCAAAATAGCATTGACAAACCCTTTTATAAATTCTAATATATTATGGAACAAAAAACTGTGAGGTGAATAAATTGCAAAGAATTCTCGGTTGTGTAAGAAATGCTGTTGACACTTATAATATGATTGAAGAAGGCGACAAAATCGCTGTTGGTGTCTCAGGTGGTAAAGATTCTGTTCTGTTATTGAAGGCACTTTGCGGGTTAAGGGTATTCTACCCCAAGAATTTTGAGATTGTGGCTATTACTCTTGATATGCGCTTTAATAACGAGGATGGTGACTTTTCTGAAATACTGAAGCTTTGCAATGAATATAATGTCCGTTACGAGATAAAGCGCACCGAGCTTTTTGATATAATTTTCAATGTACGTAAGGAAAGCAACCCTTGCAGTCTGTGTTCAAGAATGCGTCGCGGAATTTTACACGATACAGCTAAAGAATTCGGTTGCAATAAAATTGCCTTAGGGCACCACAAGGATGATGCAGCCGAAACATTCCTTATGAATCTTTTAAGCGAATCAAGAATTGGCTGCTTTGCACCTGTAACATATCTTTCAAGGAAAGATATTACTATGATTCGCCCCCTGATAAATTTAACTGAAAATGATGTAGAAGCCGCTGTTACACGGCTTAGTCTTCCTGTTGTTAAAAGCAGCTGTCCCGCAAATGAAAATACAAGACGCGAGGACATAAAAAAGCTAATAAAGGAATTAGACAAGGAATATGAGGATGCAGCGCAAAAAATTATAGGTGCAATGAAGCGCAGTCACATCGACAATTGGTGATTGACACCATCCTCAAAAAGTGGTATATTTAAGTGTCAGATTATTAATTAAAATTGTAAAAATCGGAGTGTGTGAAATGACAAATATTCAAGAAATATTCGGCTGTCAGGTTTTTAATGAAACTGTTATGCAAAGCCGTTTACCCAAAGATACTTACCGTTCACTTATAAAAACCATAAAAGACGGTAAAACTCTTGATATTGATACAGCAAACGTCATAGCAAATGCTATGAAGGACTGGGCAATTGAAAAAGGAGCAACCCATTTTACACACTGGTTCCAGCCTATGACAGATGTTACCGCTGAAAAGCATGACAGCTTTATTACCCCTGTTTCAGGCGGTAAGGTTATGCTTGAGTTTTCAGGTAAAACCCTCGTTCGTGGTGAACCCGATGCCTCTTCGCTTCCTAACGGCGGACTCCGTTCAACATTTGAAGCACGTGGCTACACTGCATGGGACCCGACCTCTTTTGCTTTTATAAAGGATGACACCTTATGCATACCTACTGCTTTCTGCTCCTACGGCGGTGAGTCTCTCGACAAAAAGACTCCCCTTCTCCGTTCTATGGAAGCAGTCGACAAACAGGCTTTAAGAGTTTTAAGACTCTTTGGCGAAAATAATGTTACAAGAGTAACCACAACTGTGGGTGCTGAACAAGAGTATTTTCTTATAGATAAAGATGTTTACAACAAACGTCCCGACTTGAAGCTTTGCAACCGCACACTTTTCGGTTGTCGTGCTGCTAAAGGTCAGGAGCTTGATGACCACTACTTCGGAAAAATCAAGCCACGCGTTTCTGCATATATGAAGGAGCTCGATGAGGAGCTTTGGAAATTAGGTATTCTTTCAAAAACAAAGCATAACGAAACAGCTCCCGCTCAACACGAGTTGGCACCTATATTCACATCTGCCAACGTTGCAACAGACCACAACCAGCTGATAATGGAAATGATGAAAACTGTTGCCGACAGGCACAATATGGTGTGTATACTTCACGAAAAACCGTTTGAGGGAATTAACGGTAGCGGTAAGCATAACAACTGGGCAATTTGTGAGGATAACAAAATAAACCTTTTAAATCCCGGTGACTCACCTTCTCAGAATACAAGATTTTTACTTTTCATTACAGCTGTTATAAAGGCTGTTGATGATTACCAAGAGCTTTTAAGAGCATCTGTAGCTACAGCAGGAAATGACCGCAGACTCGGTGCAGGTGAAGCACCTCCGGCAGTTATTTCTATATTCCTCGGCGATGAGCTTACTGATATTTTCAAGGCACTCGAAAAAGGCGAGCTTTACAGAGAAAGAAAGCCTTCTGACCTTGAAATAGGCGCAAGGGTTCTTCCTAAATTGCCACAGGACACAACCGACAGAAACCGTACCTCGCCTTTCGCATTTACAGGTAATAAATTTGAATTCCGTATGCTTGGCTCCTCTGCTTCTATTGCAGATACAAACACCATTCTTAATACTGCTATTGCAGAATCATTACGTGTTTTTGCTGACGAGCTTGAAAACTCAGATGACTTTGACACCGATGTACTCGAGCTCATAAAGAGAACCCTTAAGAAACACAGTAGAATTATATTTAACGGTAACAACTACGCAGAGGAATGGCACAAGGAAGCAAAAAAACGCGGTTTACCTTCTCTTGACTCAACCTCTGAAGCTCTTAAGCATATTACAGACAAGAAAGCAATTGAGCTTTTCAGTAAGCATAAGGTATTTGCTGAAAGCGAGCTTATTTCAAGACGAGATGTAAAGCTTAACACATATTCAAAAACTCTCAGAATTGAAGCTCTTACTATGCTTGAAATGACAAAGAGAGATATTCTCCCGGCAGTCATCAAATTCAAGGGCAAGCTTGCAAACGAAATAAATGCTCTTACTCAGATAGGTACTGAAATGGACTGTTCTGTTGAAAAAGCATTGTTAACCAGAATTTCAAAGCTCACAGTAAAATTAGGCAGAAACTTAAAAACACTCGAACAGCTTACAAACAGAAGCGACGACTTCGCAACAAATCAGGCAGAGGCAGATTTTTATAACGATAAAATGGTACCTGCAATGGATAATCTGAGAGCTGTCGTAGATGAGCTTGAAACAATAGTTTCACGCGAGGACTGGCCTTATCCGAGCTACACCGAAATGCTTTACAGCGTAAGGTGACAAGAATAACAGGAAACGGAATTTAAAATTCCGTTTCCTGAAAATACAACCAAACTTCACTTATTAACTATTACTTAGCTATACGCGGGTGTGGTGGAATTGGCAAACACGATGGGTTTAGGTCCCATTGGAGCGATCCTTGCAGGTTCGAGTCCTGTCACCCGTACCATAGTGAGTATTCATAACACAAGTGAATACTCACTTTTCTTTTTTACATTTCCTCATAGTTAATATTGTTATGTATCGAGCAGGTTTTTGCCTGCTCTTTTTTGTTATGCCGTGAGATATTCCACGGCAACACCTTGTCTTGCTTCGAGGATGATGTTTTCCTCTTTTATGGGATTTTCAATAACCCCGACAAAGCGGTAATGAATAATGATTTTTTGTGTTTTGTTTTTACCATTACCCTCAATGGAATGAACTTCAATTTTCTCAATCAACTCATTCAAAAGTGCAGGTGTAAGCGTTTCCATCTGCATAAACTTACGAACCGCCAATGTGAATTGCTCTTTGCTTGTACGAAGATTTTCAATTTCAGACAGTTCTTCTTGGTATTGCCTGATTTTCAGTTTCAGCTCGTCACGCTCTGTTTCGTACTCCTGTGAAAGCTGCATAAAGCTTTCTTCATTAACAATACCGTTGATGTGCTTTTCAAAGAGTTTTTCATACAGCATTGCAACCTCTTTAGTTCTTGCTTTTGCTTTATCAATACTGCTTTCAAGAAACTTCTGCTGGTCGAGAATACTCTTAATAGTTTCATTGCCTTTACCTTAAATACACATTGAGAAGATACTCTTTACTACTTCCGCAGCTTCGGTATCAACAATCCACTTCTTTTTATTCTGCGGGTCTTTCATATACCCG
>JAFVWD010000057.1 GCA_017501865.1 Clostridia bacterium
AAAAATATTTTCTACAATAACACTCGTTCCCTCTGCAATTGTTGCAAGTGTCATTATGGGTGACTGAGCATCTGTAGGAAAGCCCGGATAGGGCTGTGTAATTAATTTATCAATTCTATGAAGCCTTGAAGGTGCTTTAAGTCTTATTTCGCTACACCTTACCGAAACCTCACAGCCTGTTTCCTCTAATATAGGTAAAATTGCCCCTAAATGTGACGGCACTGTATTTTTCACGGATATATCGCCTCTTGTGACAGCACCCGCAAAAAGATATGTTGCGGCGGCAATTCTGTCACAAATAACAGAATGCTCTGCGCCGTGGAGTTTTTTCACTCCCTCCACAACGATTATACTTTCACCACCACCATATATTTTGGCTCCGCATTTATTTAAAAATTCACATAAATCTACAATTTCGGGTTCACGTGCCGCATTAATTATGGTCGTAGTTCCCTCTGCCGTACTTGCAGCAAGCAACGCATTTTCCGTTGCACCTACACTCGGAAAAGTAAGTGTTATTTTTGTACCCCGGAGATTTTCGTTAGCATCACACTCAAGCCGACCGTACTCTTCGCAAATATTAACACCCAATTTACGCATAGCAAAAAGGTGCAAATCTATAGGTCTTAAGCCTATTTCGCACCCACCGGGAGTTGAAATAACCGCTTTGCCTGTCTTAGCAATTATAGCACCTAAAAATATAACAGAGGAACGCATTTCCCTCATAAGCTTCTCGGGTATTTCGTAGCCGTAAGCATTTGTACTGTCAACTACTAAATCGTTACCCTCTCTTGAAACCTTGCAACCAAGGTTTTCTAAAATTTTTAAAGTGCTTTCAACGTCTGAAAGACGCGGACAATTATGTATAACAGATTTTCCGCTTACCAAATATGTTGCAGCAAGAATGGGCAATGCACTGTTTTTCGAACCTTGTGCAACAATACTTCCGTTTAATCTTCTTCCACCATTAATTACCAATGAAGCCATACAGCCGCCCCTTTCAAAAGATGACGATAAAACGACACCGTCTGTATGCTTCATATTATGTAATAACTTAAGTTTTTGTTACTTTTGTTTTATTAAACCGAGAACAATATCTGTTATTTGCTCTTTGGCATTTAACGCAGCCATATTTTTGGCATTCTTTCCAATTTCTTCGATTCTCGATTTATTATTCATAAGCTTATTAATTTCTTCCAGAAGCTTATCGCCTGTTAAATCCTTCTCTTCAATAATAACAGCCGCATCATTGTTTACAAGTGCCATTGCATTATGGTACTGATGATTTTCTGTAACATTCGGAGACGGAATAAGTATAGATGCCTTTCCCAAAGCCTGGAATTCAGAAAGCGATGAAGCACCTGCACGGCATATCACAATATCACATGCAGAAAGACATCTTGCCATATCATTTATATATTCTCTGATTTCGATATTTTTTGCATTATCAACATCTACACCCTTTTCTCTCATAAGGTCCGGAACCCACAAGCCGTATTGCCCTGTTGCTATTAAAAAATTACAGGTATTTTCTTTCCATATTTTAGAAACGACATCTGTAACAGCTTCATTTATAGCCCGTGCACCCAAAGAACCACCCATTGAGAGAATAAGCGGTTTATTGTCAAAGCCCAGCTCCGCTCTCGAAACCTCTTTATCTGCTTCAAGAAGCTCACCACGGACAGGAAGACCTGTTACTACACAGGAATTTTTTATATTCATATGTTTTTTTGCATCTTCAGCAGTAAGCATTACCACATCTACTTTTTCTGCAAGTGCTTTATTTGTAATACCGGGGTATGCATTCTGCTCGTGAATTGCTGTAGGTATACCCATTTTAGCAGCCATTCTGACAACAGGTCCGCTGACATAACCGCCAAAGCCTACAACCACATCAGGTGAAAATTCATTTATAATTTTCTTTACAGCACCTGAACTTCTGAGAAGTCGTTTAACTGTTTTAATATTTGATTTTATTGCTGCGGGGGAAAAGCTTCTTTTAAAACCGCTTATTTCAATAGTTTTCAAATCGAAACCCGCATCAGGTACAATTTTTGCTTCAATTCTGTCAGCTGTACCTACAAAGCAAATTTCTGCCTGAGGGTGTCTTTTTCTTATTTCGCCTGCAACTGCTAAAGCAGGATTAACGTGTCCGCCTGTACCACCGGCAGCAATCATAACTTTCATTTAACTCACCACTTAAAATTCTTTTCTTGCGCGCTCATTTACCTGAGGCTTTCTTTGTTTTGCCTTTTGGAATGTATATATTTTCGGCATATTTGCCTGCCTTGAAACAGATAAAACAATACCCATTTCTACAAGACATATAAGCAT
>JAFVWD010000058.1 GCA_017501865.1 Clostridia bacterium
AATAAATGCAGCTATAAGACCGCCTATTATACCACCGTAAATCGCAAGTCCGCCACGCCATATCTGAAATATTTCACCGGGATGAAGACTGTAATAATCCCACTCGAAAATCACGTAATATGCTCTTGCGGCTATTATACCGCCGAACATACCATATATTAATACATCGAGCATTTTACTGAGATCCATCTTCCATGTGTACGCAATTCTTCCGCCAAAAAGCGCAGCAAGAATCAAACCAAATGCAATAATAACACCGTACCATTTAATTGAGTAAACAGCTCCGCCCAATGAAATCTCACAAAAAACTGATGAAACATCAAATACATTTTCTATTCCGCCAAATGAAACTCTGGCAAAATCAGCAAACCATTCAATCATAAAAAATCTCCTAAATCATATATCTTTTGGCATAATCACCGAAAGAACTGCTTTTTCACTATCAAACGAATTCATCAGCAGCTCATAGCAATAATCTGAGGTGATTTCCTGTAACACCTTAAACTCTGAAAACAGGTCGTCGTTATCAAAATGCGAAACCACAAGACCATTTGCAATTGTATCAACATCAGTAAAAGCTCTTATAGTTTTACCGTAATGCTTTTCCCTGACCATTTCAAACTCATCAACCGTAAAGCCTGATTTTTTGAATTCACCAATTTTCTCATTTATGAGCTCAGCCACCTTTTTCGGTTCAAGTGATTCACCTGAGAACATAGGTGTAGCATAGCCGTGGCCGTTAAAATACTCGGTTGAGAAAGTGTCATTTATAAGACCTGAATCAAGAAGCTCTCTGTATAAATCAGAGCTTTGACCTGCAATCATATCAAGAAGTAATGACTTACCGATAGTTTCTTTGATTGTTCTTTCAGGTGAGGAATGCCTTTCCTTATAGCCGAGGCAAAAAACAGGAGTAACAAGAGCAAGCTTCTCTTCAACATAGTTTTCAACTACTGCATCGGGCTCATCCTTAAACGCACGTTCAACTGTTACAAATTCATCCTTTGTAAGAAGTCTGTCGGCAATTTCCACCACTTCTTCAACTGTTACGTTACCTGCGACTGCAAGTGCCATGTTTGAAAGATTATAAAAGGTTTCATAACATGAAAAGAGCATTTCTGCCGTTATTTCTGAAATAGATTGTTTAGTTCCTGCAATATCAATCTTAACAGGATGATTATGATACATTGCAGTAAGCATATTAAAAAGACATACCCAATCAGGCAAATCCTTATACATATCTATTTCCTGCCCGATTATCCCCTGTTCCTTTTGCACGGTTTCCTCAGTAAAATACGGATGTCTGACAAAATCAAGCAATATTTCAAAATTCTCTTTAAAGTGACCCGTACAGGTGAAAAGGTAGCAGGTTCTGTCGAAGCTTGTATACGCATTTGCAGATGCACCTGTTTTTGCATATCGCTGAAAAGCATCGAGCTCCTCACTTTCGAAAAGCTTGTGCTCAAGAAAATGTGCCGTACCTGCAGGTATTTCAATAAAATCCTTTTTATCGCTTCTTTTAAAACGGGTATCAATAGAACCGTATTTTGTTCCGAACACCGCATAAGTTGAAGCATAATCCTTTTTAGGATAAACAAAAATTTTAAGACCTGAGCTATGGTCAATCGAGTAATAACCTTCGCCTAAAACATCGTTTTTAATATATTCCATTACTCAACCACCTCTTGATTTTCATCTTCCTCTGTACCCTCTAACATAAACACCGTATCAAGTGTGACTTCCTCAGCTGCTTTTATTACTTCCTCTTTAGTCACCTTTTTAAACGCATTTATATAATCCTCGGGGTACAGGTATTCTCCTGAACCTATCTGAGTAGTAAACCATGAATCAAGTGCTTCAGGGCTGTCGCTGACACTTTTGAAAGCATCCTCAAGAGCTTTTTTCGAAGCATCGAGATCATCCTCTGTAAAATTACCTTTTTTGATTTCCTCAAGCTGATTCAATATTGCTTCTTTAGCTTTTTCTTCATTAAAGCTTTCAATACCGCTCTGCACAAGCATTATTCCTTTAGCCCTTACCATTCTTGCCGAGCAGTAATAACAAAGGCTCATTTCCTCGCGCACTACTTTAAAAAGCTTAGAATTCGGATTACCGCCGAAAACGTCAGTCATTATTCTTCTTGCCGCATAATTATCATCACGGTTTTTCATACCCATTCTGAAGCCCATAACAAGCTTCCCTTGTTTAACAGGTGCAGTTTCCTTTACATATGTTACATCCTCAGCTTTTTCGACATATAAAGTGTCACTCAAAGAAATATTTCTCTCTATACGGCTTACATATTCAGTAAACATTTTTTTGATTGAATCAATTTCTATATTTCCGTTTGCGCTGACAGAAACAAGTACTCTTGCTTCTTTCAGAAGAGTTTTATAATTTTCCGAAAGAGTCTCAGCTGTAATTGCATTGATATCTTCTACAGTACCTAATCTGTTTATTCCGTATAATTCTTCTTCACACATTATTTCTTCGCAACGGTTTTTTGCATATACTCTTTTGTCACTCATTTCAGCACTGAGTTGTTCTGCTAAAAGTCTTTTTTCACTTTCCACTTCTTCTGCATCAAACTTACCGTCTGTTAATTTAGGATTGAACACAAGCTCAAAAAGAACTCTGCAGCACTCACTCACTATTTTTTCATTGTGAAGTGCAAAGCGGTCATCAACAGATGCAATTGCTACCTTTAAAACCTGATGCTCACCTATTTTCGAAACATCTGTAGCAATTTCAGCACCATAAAGTGTTGCCAGCTGTCTTTCAAGTAAAGTGAGAGTAGGATATTTTTCTGATGAACGTGTAAGAATATTCGGCACAAGAGCGTAACCGGATGCTTTGTCTGAAAGCGGGAGCATAAAGCTCACCGAAGCACACGCAGTTTTAAAGCCTTCTGCTTTTACCGTACAAAATTCTGTTCCGTTACCGAATTCTTCAAAGTTAAATGCGTATTTCAAAGAACCACTCCTAAAAGTGACTGGAGTCACATTAAGCTTAATAGATTTCATTCTACCACATTTAACCAAATATTTCCATACTTTTTTATCAAATTTCATACAAAACCACCTTAACACTCAATTCTCTTGTATTATTGCCAATTTTTACAAAATATACCCCGTACAATTAATTGACAAAACCGAAACTATGTGATAATATAGTGCAGTTATTTGTATTATAAGGAGTTTTACAGATGTCAGGACATTCAAAATGGAGCACAATTAAAAGAAAGAAAGAAAAAACTGACGGCGCAAGAGCCAAGGTTTTCACTAAAATAGGCAGAGAAATTGCTGTTGCTGTTCGTGAAGGCGGTCCGGACCCTGCCGGCAACTCAAAATTAAAGGATGTTATAGCTAAAGCGAAGGCTAACAACGTGCCTAACGAAAACATTGAAAGAATCATAAAAAAGGCTGCCGGTGACAGCTCTACTGAAAACTATGAAAATATTATTTATGAAGGCTACGGCCCTGCAGGTATTGCAGTAGTTGTTGAAGCACTTACAGATAATCGTAACCGTACTGCAGGTGATGTTCGTCACTATTTTGATAAATTCGGCGGCAATATGGGTACTTCAGGCTGTGTTATGTTTATGTTCGACCGTTTTGGTGTTATTCTCGTTGAAAAAGATGGTGTTGACGAAGAAAAGCTTATGGAAGATGCCATAGAATGCGGTGCTACAGATTTTCTTACCGATGATGAGGAAATCTTCGAAATCCGTACAGAACCCAACGATTTAGGTGCTGTAAGCGCAGACCTTGAAGCAAAGGGCTATAAATTTGTTTCTGCTGAAGCCGCATACATTCCTCAGACTTACACACGTCTTGAAGATCAGGACCAGATGAAGAGTATGAGCAGAATGTTAGAAATGTTCGAAGATAACGACGACATTCAGGCAGTTTGGCATAACTGGGAAAACGAGGATGAATACGAAGGCTGAGTAAAGTTTGTTTTCCTCTGATTTTCTTATTGATTTTTAAACTGAAATAAGTTATAATACCTAAAGCGCAGTTAAATACACTCAGTTCCGTCATGCGACGAGTGGGTCCTGTGCGACGGGGCACCGTGAACCATGTCAGGCGGGGAACCGAGCAGCATTAAGCGGAAAGTTCTGTGCGCCACAGTCCGCCTATTCGTCGTATGACCGAGTTGAGTGTATTTATTATTTTTATATCGAGGTGAGTTTTTTGTACAGAGCACTTTACAGAAAATGGCGTCCGCAGGTTTTCAGTGACGTTTCGGGTCAGTCACACATTACCGAAACCTTAATGCATGAGGTTGAAGCCAACAGACTTTCTCACGCGTATTTGTTCACCGGTTCTCGCGGTACAGGTAAAACAACCTGTGCAAAAATACTCTCTAAAGCAGTTAACTGTCTTAATCCCGTAAACGGCAACCCTTGTAATGAATGTGAAGTCTGCCGTGGTATAGACGACGGTTCTGTATTGGATGTTACTGAAATAGATGCTGCAAGTAACAACGGTGTTGATAATATCCGCGACTTAAGAGAAGAAGCAAATTTCACTCCGGCAGTTGCAAAGTACAGAGTTTACATCATAGACGAGGTTCATATGCTTTCAACAGGTGCTTTTAATGCACTTTTGAAAACACTTGAAGAACCACCCGCACACGTACTCTTTATTCTTGCTACCACAGAAGTTCATATGCTCCCTGCTACGATTCTCTCGAGATGTCAGCGGTTTGACTTCAGAAGAATTCCTCCTGAAGATATTTCTAAAAGACTTATGCTTGTTGCAGAAAATGAAAATCTCTCCTTAGCAGATGATGCTTCTATGCTCATAGCAAGAATTTCTGACGGTGCTTTAAGAGATGCACTTTCAATCCTTGACCAATGTGCAAGCTACAACGAGCCGATAACCGTCACTACGGTAAGTAAGGCGGCAGGTCTTTTAGGCAAGGAATATTTATTTGAAATATCTGAGGCTATAAAGAATCAGGATAATTCAACTGTTCTGAATATCATTGACAGATTACATGCCTCTTCTTGTGATATGGAAAGACTTGTAAGTGAGCTTGTCAATCATTTCAGAAATGTTATGATTACAAAAACAACAAAAAATCCCGAAGAGTTTGTAGTTTGCACTCCCGATGAGCTTAACCGCTACAAGGATTACGCAGCTTCACTGACATACGGAACAATTCTTTATATAATGGAAACTCTCTGTGCGGAATCCGCACAGCTTAAATACAGTGCACACCAAAGAGCGAAGGTCGAAACAATGCTTATACGCTTGTGTTCCCCAAAGCTTTCAACTGACAATTCTGCTTTAATTGCAAGAATTGATGAATTACAGGCACAGATTATGAGTCTTAAGGCAAACGGGGTTCAAACCTCCATTGTGCAGAACACAACAGCATCTGCTGTTGCAACAGTAGCTTCTGAGCCTGAAACGGTAAACAGTACACCTGCAAATTCCCCTGCTCCGGAAGTTGTGCCTGAAAAAACAGTTTCTCCTCAGAAAATTAACGAACAGGTATTTGAAGAACCGCCGTTACCTGATGAATACGGCAATTACGAACAAGCTTCAACACCTGCCAACGCGCCGTCAAGTGAATCACCTTTACAGAGCACACCACCGCTTCAATCAGCAACACCGGAGCAACCAAAACCCGTTGATATACCTGAAGCTACACCTTCTCGAGGTTTTGAGAACAGTGCTCCGCGTGCAACAATAGATATGAGTTTAGTAACTGAAGCTGACAAGTCAATGCCCTTTACAGCTTGGGAAAATGTTTTAGAACAGCTTTCAAAGATAAATAAACCTCTTTACCCTGTTTTAGCAGGCTCTCAGGCATTCAGAGCCGGTAATACAATTTTTATAAAAGCGAAAAATATGGCATTCCCTGCGCTCTTTAAGGTTAAAATGAACTATGATGCAATTTCTGAATCTATTATAAGAGCAACGGGTGAAAAATTGCGTCCTGCAATTTATACTGACGGCGAATCACCTGTAGCAAACGAAGGTGTAGAGCCCGTAGATGTATTAATTGCAAAGCTTAATAAAATGCAAATTGATTTTATAGTAGAAGAATAATTTTAAAAAAAGGATGGTAAACTAATATGAAAGCAAGAATTCCAAACCAAGGCGGAAACTCACAGGCGAATATGATGAAAAAAATCCAGGATATGCAGAATGAAATGGCTCGTATTCAGCAAGAGGTTGAAGAAAGCGAATTTGAGGCATGCTCAGGCGGCGGTGCAGTTGAGGTAAAAGTAAACGGTAAACACGAAATTCTCAATGTTAATATAAAGCCTGAGGTTGTTGACCCTGAAGATGTAGAAATACTTTCAGATATGATTGTTGCAGCTGCTAACGAAGCTTTAAGAAAAGCCTCTGAAACAATGGAACAGAAAATGGGCGGTGTAACAAGCGGTCTCGGTCTCCCTGCAGGCTTAGGTTTTTAATTTATGGCATACGATGTAGCAGCTCTCGAAAAATTAGTAGAGCAATTCCAAAAAATCCCTTCAATCGGCAGAAAAACTGCACAGAGAATGGCTTTTCATGTACTCGATTTACCTGACAATGAAGCACAGGAATTTGCTGATGCCATAATGGAAGCCCACACAAAAATTCATCATTGCTCACTCTGTCACAATCTCACAGAAAATGAGCTTTGCCCTATTTGTGAGAGTGCGACACGCGACCATTCTTTGCTTTGTGTTGTTGAAGACCCTCGCGATGTTCCTGCGCTTGAGAGAACAAGAGAGTTTTCAGGTGTTTATCACGTTTTACACGGCACTATATCTCCTATGAATGGTGTCGGACCTGAGCAACTTACAATCAAGTCGCTTGTAGAAAGGGTTTCCGGCGGTGAAATTAAAGAAGTCATAATGGCTACCAACCCTACTTTAGAGGGTGACACAACTGCTATGTATATAGGTAAGCTGCTTAAACCTTTTGAGGTTAAGGTTACAAGGCTTGCGTACGGCATACCTGTCGGTGCTGATATTGAGTATGCTGATGATGTTACATTGCTAAGAGCACTTGAAGGCAGAAGAGAATTATAAAAAGCATTTACAGAAAGGATGAAATAAAGTGCCAAAAGCAGAAAGCAAAACAGTTGCACAGAATAAAAAAGCATATCACGATTATTTCGTCCTTGAAACTTACGAAGCGGGAATTGAGCTTCACGGTACAGAAGTAAAATCCTTAAGACTCGGCAAGGTTAACCTTAAGGATGCGTGGTGCAATATAGTAAATGGTGAAATACTCGCAAACGGGGTGCATATTTCACCTTACGACCACGGTAACAGATTTAACCGTGATCCATTAAGACCTAAAAAGCTCTTAATGCACAAAAAAGAGATAATGCGTCTTTTAGGTGAAAGCAAACAACAAGGTTGTGCTTTAATACCGCTTTCCATATATTTTAATTCACAAGGCAGAGCAAAAATGCAAGTTGGTTTGTGTAAAGGTAAAAAGCTTTACGATAAACGTGAAGATGCCGCAAGAAAAGATGCGCAAAGAAATATTGAGCGCTCTCTTCGTGAAAAAGGCTAACCTCTTAAATCGTAATTATATATTCGGGGATGAAAGGATTTCGACGGGGATTTTGAACCCAGATAAGCGAGCAGTGGTGTGGCACCACTATAAAAGTCACAACTTAAAAATAACTGACAATAATAAAACAGTTTTAGCTGCTGCTTAATAGCGGCTCATCCTGACTGAAAATACCGCGATTCAGTTAAGGGTGTCATTTCAGCGGTGCACCGGCACAAGTGAGAGCCTTGTAACTTGTACGGACTTAAAGGGCTACTCTCTGTTATAGCCTGTTTATCGGCGATTTCAGAGAGGAATTTCAAAAGATAAACTACGCTCGTAGAAGGTTTAGGGAATGAGTCTTCGGACGCGAGTTCGAATCTCGCCATCTCCACCAAAGTCAAATTATCCGAACCTTGTCATCAATGGTGACACGTTCGGATTTTTGCTTTTTATGGAGTATTGTGTGTAATCATATCTAATACTGTTACTACTATACACACCGAAGAAGTATTCCAATATGAAAAATATAAAATTTTTATCACAAAGTTGCGTAATAGTTGGTGGTGCAACCAAAATAAATCTAATATAATCATGTCAGAAAGGTGGTTATTTTATGGCTAGTTCGAGT
>JAFVWD010000059.1 GCA_017501865.1 Clostridia bacterium
CAAATAATTAAAAATTGCACATACTTTTTTCGAAAAATGAATATAGTAAAAATTACCAAAGAAAATTAAAAATAAAAAGATTTCACATCATTTTACATCACTTTCAGTAATTTTAAACAACTCCTCCTCGGTAAGTAAACGAGCTTCTCCCTCTTTTAGAGAAGAATCAAGAACTAAACCGCCTATTTTAATCCGCTTAAGCTCCTTAACGGTTGAACCGAGAGTTGCAAACATCCTTCTTACCTGATGATATTTACCCTCATTAATAACAACCTTGTAAGTCGGTGTTAGGGTATTTTCAACAAGCTCTAAATCAGCAGACAGCAAAACAGTTCCATCGCCTAAAACAACACCCTCTTTAAATGCTTGTACAGCAACAGAAAAATCTACGGGCTTATCTAACTGAGCTATATATGTTTTAGAAACATGGTGAGCCGGAGACAAAATATTATGGGCGAACTCGCCATCATCAGTTATAAGACAAAAACCGGTTGTATCCTTGTCCAATCGACCTGCCGGAAACAGATTTTTCTTTTTAAAATCTTCAGGTAGTATATCAATAACCGTCACATCTTTACTATCATTAGTTGCGCTGACAACACCCTTAGGCTTGTTGAGCATAATGTAAACAAATTTTCCTTTTCTTAAAGGCCTTGAATCTATCATAATTTCGTCTGCTTCACAGTCGAATTTCAAAGCGGGGTCAGACACTACCCTGCCGTTGACAGAGACTAACCCCTTTTTTATTAATAGTTTAACCTCGCTTCTGGTAGAAAGGCCTGCAGAAGCAATAATTTTATCTAATCTTTCCTTTGCCATAGTCACTCTTTCCTAAATGTATGCATAAACCCCGAGAGCTCTGTAGAACAAACATCTCCACCTATAACCATTCCGTCATAAATAAGAAGATTAATTCTGACACAGGTATCCTCCTGAGAATACCCCGGATAATTTTTTATAATATATGTCCAACGTTTTACTCGTTTACCGCGGTAATCAGTCAAATCGCAATCCTGTTTCAATTGAATCGCATTATAATTTTCGTAAACATCATCAAATTCCTGCGGTATTATGATTTCACACACCTCGTCAGGTTCTTCTTCTACTTCCCAACCGAATTGCGAAATAAATGCCAATCGTTCTTTATTATCAGAAGCATTGAAATTTATTGAGTTTGTTTTCACCTCAACCAACTGAGAATTAAGTTTTTTTAACTGAACCCGCGAAACAGCAGTACATACGCATGCAAGAACAAATAACAAAACCACAAAAGAAACATATTTAACTGTTTTTGAAGTTACGGAAAAAACAAACATAAAAATCCCTCTTTGCAAATCAAATTCAATATAATATATGCAAAGAATAATAGAATAAGTACCGGGACAGTAACTGTTTTAATTAAGAATCATTCACCCGATTCACTCAGATAAACAATGAAAGATACATATTAAACAGGTCCTCGCCAATAAAAGCTGAGATCATAACGCCTATTGATAAAAAAGGCCCAAAAGGAACAACCCCGCGCATTTCTTTATTGGAAACAATCTTTCTTACTATTGAAAACAAAACACCTGAGAAAGCACCTATAAAAAGTGAAACAATAATGGCTTTCCAGCCTAAAACGAAGCCTGCGGCAGCCATCAACTTTACGTCGCCGCCACCCATAGCCTTACCTTTGGAAGCAACTCCTATCAGAAAGAACAAGCCCGAAACTGCAAACAAACCTATAATTTTTGATACAATAAGCTCTTTAGAAAATTCACCTTTCACAACAGTATCAAGTAGAATTAAAATTCCACCGACAAAAATTGAAATCCACATAGAATCAGGAATAATCTGATGTTCAAAATCAATCCACGCAGTAACAATAAGACAAGAAGCAACAATCATATAGCCTATAAGCGATAAAGAAAGCCCTTCTATTGCATTACCTGAACAAATTATTAAGTAAATAA
>JAFVWD010000060.1 GCA_017501865.1 Clostridia bacterium
AATATAGACCCCTACTACTTAGAGATTCCATCGACTGTTGATGATTATACTGTTGTGGCAATAGGTAAGAATGCTTTTGAGAATAAGCAGGTGGAAACATTAATTATACCAGATTCGGTGAAAGTAATAAATGCATATGCATTTAATAATTGTAAAAGTTTATCAAAGGTTACATTGTCTCAAAATTTAGAAGTGTTATATGGTATGGCATTTGGTAATTGTGATTCTTTAAAAGAGATTACAATACCTAAAAGTTTAACTTTTGTTACTGATCCTGAACGGTGGTCTTGTGGAATTCCTAATAATTACATCTATTATGCTAATGGACCATTTAACGGTTGCGATAATTTAAAAAAAGTTGTATTTGAAGAAGGTATTACTAAGGTTACGAGAATGCTTTTTGGTGGTTGTACGGGTTTAGAGAGTATTAAAATTCCAGATACTGTAACAACTATAGAAGAGGCGGCTTTTTTTGGTTGTTCGAATTTGTTTCAAGTTGTTTTGTCAAGTAATTTGCAGAATTTGTATGGAATGGCTTTTTGGAACTGTGATTCTTTAAAAGAAATTTCGATACCTAAAAGTTTAACTTTTGTTACCGACCCTGAAGGTTTAGCTTGTGAACTTGGTTCAAATTATCGTTATTATTCACAAGGTCCATTTAGTAATTGTGATAATTTAAAAAAAGTTGTATTTGAAGAAGGTACTACCAAAGTTACGAGAATGCTTTTTGGTGGTTGTACGGGTTTAGAAAACATTCAATTTTCAGATAGTTTAACGATAATAGAAGAAGCTGCATTTTTCGGATGTTCAAATTTGCAGGAGGTATTAATTCCGAACACTGTTAGAATAATAGATATGTATGCATTTTACGATTGTACCGAATTATCTAAGGCAATTTTATCAAATGGTTTGCAAGAGTTGTATGGTATGGCTTTTGGTAATTGTGGCTCTTTAAATGAACTTTTTGTACCTAAAAGTTTGGTTGTTGTAGATGATCCACAGCATGTATCATCTAGTTTGAATGCTGGGTATTTTAACAAAGGTCCTTTTTATAATTGTGAGAATTTGAAAAAAATTGTTTTTGAAGAGGGGAGAAAAGAGATTACTAGAATGCTTTTTGGTGGTTGTACTGGATTGGAAACCATTCAAATTCCAGATACAGTAGAAACGATAGCTGAAGGGGCTTTTTATGGTTGTACAAATTTAACAGAAGTTAAAATATCGGATTCTGTTAATACAATTAGTTTACAGAGTTTTGCGAATTGTTCGAGTTTGAAAACAATTATCATTCCTGACATGGTTGATTATTTGGAAACTGGTATATTCAAAAATTGCACTTCACTTGAAACTGTAAAATTACCGAATTCAACAGTAACAATTCCTGAAAGAACATTTTACAATTGTTCCTCACTCAAAACAATTGAACTTCCAAAAACAGTTGAAAGTATAGATGGTTCAGCATTCTATGGTTGTTCTTCCCTTGAAAGCCTTAATTTTGCAGATACATCTTTAAAGTTAATTGAGGACAATGCTTTCCAGAATTGCTCAGTTCTTAAAGAAGCGGTTTTACCTGAAAGTGTAGAAGAAATAGGAACTCAGGCATTTATGGGGTGTGCTGCACTTGAAAAGGTTTACATTCCTGAGTCAACCAAGACTTTTGGCACCGCTGTTTTCCAGGGGTGTGAAGCTTTAAGTGATGTTACTATTAAAGATTACGGTGTAACAACTATTGGAAGTAGCACGTTTAAAGATTGTGCAAGCCTTAAAAAAATAGAACTTCCGAAAGGTCTTACTACAATAGGCAACAGTGCTTTTATGAATGCTACATCCTTAGACGAGATTATAATTCCTGAATCTGTAACAAGCATTGATTCTACTGCGTTTTCTTACCCTGAAAAAACTACAATTTATGGTAAAACAGGTAGCCTTGCAGAATCTTTTGCAACAGAAAATGGCTTTAAATTCGTTTCAAACGGAATTATGACGGAGGGGCTCTTAATTAAAGATGGTAATGAGCAAATCACCTTAGAGCAAGGCGAAACATACCGTGCTACTTTTGAAATTTACCCTGAGGATTCTAACGAGGTAATTACACTTACAGCAGATAATAACGATGTAACAATTAAAGGACACGATATTTACGCTCGTTATTCAGGCGACTCTATAATCACCGCAAGCACTGCGAGTGGTCTTACTTACGATTTTTATGTTCATATCCGTTCTGTAAAAAATATTGAAATTGTAACTAACCCACACAAAACTACCTTTGCTATTGGAGAAGAGTTCGACAAAACAGGCATGGTTGTAAGGGTTAACTATTATGATGGTTCAACAAAGGATGTAATGAACTTTACAGTTGAAGGCTTTGACAGCTCAGTAGAGGGTACTACAACAATTACTGTTAAATGGATTTCCGCTTATGGTAATACATATAGTGATACTTTAGAGCTTAACATAGTTGATTTAAGGCCAAAATTAACAGAGATTGTTGTTGATACATTACCGGACAAATTAACTTATGGACTTCGTGAAAAAGCAGATTACACAGGCCTTGTTGTTATGGGACTTTATACCGATGGCTCCGTTCAGGAAATTACAGATTACACTCTTTCAGGCTACAACGCTTTAAAAACAGGCGTTCAGACAATAACTGTTACAAAAGATAATTTCGCGGCAGAATTTACTGTTGCGGTTGGTGTAACAAGAGCTGTTGTTTCTTATGAAGTAATAGAAGATACTGCTAGCTTTAACCGTTATGTTGGTGAAAGCTTTACTGTAAATGATGTTAAGCTTAAAATCGTTTATGATGATGGTTCTTACAACATTTTAGGCAGTGGCTTCTCAATTACAACTGTTGATACTTCTACAGAGGGTGAAAAGCAGGTTGAGTTATATTATGATGATGTAACAGTTACTTTTACTGTTGTGGTTGAAGGCTTACTTGAGATTATGGATTTTGAAACTGATTTTAACGGCGAAAATCTTGTTACGAGTACAACTAATACTGCGGATATTGAAACTCTGGTAGAAGTAAAAGACAGTTACACCGCAGAAATACAAGAAAGCTTTATTTATGGTGAAACAAAGCGTTTAGGTACAGGCTCTGTAATTAAAGTTTTTGACGAAAATGAGGAGCTTGTTATGGAGTACAAAATTGTTGTCCGTGGTGACATAAACGGTGACAGTATTTGCGATGTTATTGATTGTATGTTACTTGAGCTTGCTCAAAGTAATAATATAACTCTTGAAGGAGTGTATTTTTCAGCAGGTGATTTAGCTGCGGATGATGAAATTACAGTAGAAGATTTCAGTGCGGTAGTTAATAAGGCTTTGTCTGCTTGAGGTAATAAAAAAACAATATAACCTGTCATTTTTACGTTGTTTAAATGATAGGTTGTATATACGATTGTTTATATAGGAGGATAAAATGAAAAGAATACTAAGTATAATTTTAACATTTGTTTTTGTTGTAGGAATATGCGTGTCAGCACCAATAACTATTACAGCAAATGCGGCAAGTGTCAGCGATTTGACATTTGAACTTAATGAAGACGGTCAGTCGTATTATGTGATAGGTTGCTCAGAAGATGCTTCAGGTGAAATAGTTATTCCGGGTACATACAACAGTTTACCTGTAACGAGTATAGGTTATTATGCTTTTAGTGGTTGTGCTTCTCTCACAAGCATAACAATCCCAGACAGTGTTACAAGTATAGATGATTATGTTTTCGAAGAATGTACTTCTCTCACAAGCATAACAATCCCAGACAGTATAACGAGTATAGGTTGGGAAGCTTTCAGCTGTTGTACTTCACTCTCAAGCGTATACATAACAGACATTGCTTCGTGGTGTAATATTGATTTTGGTTATGATGCAAACCCGTTGTTTAATGGTGCTGATTTGTATTTAAACGGAGAATTAGTAACAGAGCTTACTATACCAGAGAGTGTAACTGAAATAAAAGGTTATGTTTTTTGGGGTTGTGATTCCCTCACAAGTGTAACAATACCAGACAGTGTAACGAGTATAGGTAATTCTGCTTTTGAGGGTTGTTCATCACTCACAAGCATAACAATCCCTGACGGTGTAACGAGTATAGGTTGGTATGCTTTCGATGAGTGTACTTCTCTCAAAAGTGTAACAATCCCTGACAATGTAACGAGTATAGGTGATTATGCTTTCGGTTATTATGAAGACGAATGTTGCAAAATCGAAGGCTTTACAATTCACGGAGCACAAGGCTCAGAAGCAGAAAGATATGCGAGCGAAAACGGATTTGAATTCATTAGCAACGGTTCCGTTACACCAAGCACACCTATTGACCCTTCAAGTTATTTGCGTTTTATGTTAAATGAGGACGGTGAGTCATATTCTGTGACAGGTTGCTCAGAAGATGCTTCGGGTGAAATAGTTATTCCGGGTACATACAACAGTTTGCCTGTAACGAGTATAGGTAGTGGTGCTTTTTGGGCTTGTACTTCACTCACAAGCATAACAATCCCAGACAGTGTAACGAGTATAGGGGAGATGGCTTTCTATGAATGTACTTCACTCTCAAGCGTATACATAACAGACATTGCTTCGTGGTGTAATATTGAATT
>JAFVWD010000004.1 GCA_017501865.1 Clostridia bacterium
AGCGCTGAAATTTGCTAAGTCAAAATAATGTGGTTTTTTATTTTTCATAAAGCATTCTCCAATCAATGATTTTTGGGGGATACATACCGATAAAAGTTATCGGTATAAGATGTAATATGGAGTAAGACTCCTTGTAAATATAATTCTTAATTAATCAACGAAGTAACAAAAAAACGTTTTTTATACAAAAAAAACACGTTTCGAATTATATTCGTGAATTTCTGAAAAATTAAGGTGAGGAATATTATTTTTTGAAAATCGATCTGATTTTTTCATTTTCGCTTTCCGCTTCTGTTTCTTCAATGAAAACTTCTTCTAAGGTGAGACGTTCGCTTTCGAGTGACTCGGGGTTCATAGCTTTTATCTTTTCTATTTCAGCTTCGACATCACCGCAAACTGTAAGCATAGCGGTTTTACCGCTTATTTTAATTCTTTGGTAGTTTACATTTTCAAATATTTGTTCAGAAATTTCGTTTTTAAAGGTTACTATAACCTTCCTGAACTTTTCGCTTATATTTTCAATGGCACAATTAAGGACAACGTTCTTACCGTTGATGATTGCAACATGGTCGCAAATATCCGACACCTCCTGCAGATTGTGCGAAGCGATTATTATAGAAGCATTGGTTTCCGATATGTATTCAAGAATCAATTTTTTTAACACTTCTTTTTTGTGTGGATCAAGCCCGTCAAAGGTTTCATCTATTAAAAGATACTTAGGCTTTGTGGCAAATCCGAGTGCTAACTGAACTTGTTTTTTCATACCCTTGGAAAGACTTTTAACAGAGCTTTTTTCAGAAATTCCGAAAAGCTCGAGAATTGATTTGAATAATTCAAAATCAAAATTGCTGTAGTTAGATGCATAAAACTTAGCACTGCTTTTCACAGTCGCCGTAGGCGGGAAGTACATATTATCAGAAACGTAAAACAAATTCTTTCTTTCAACATCATTATCAAAGGCATCATTTCCGTCAAGGAGCACCTGACCTTCATCTGCTTTAACTATGCCTGCACAAATATTTAAAAGTGTTGTTTTACCGCTTCCGTTAAAACCGGTGAGCGCAAAAATAGATGTGTCAGCGACCTCTATATTTATTTTTTCAATTGCTGTAAAATTACCGTATTTTTTTGTTACAGAATTTATTTTAATCATTTGTTATCATCCTTTTCGTAAATTGTTCTGGCTAAATTAATAACCTGTTCCAATGAAACACCACGCGCTTTTGATGAGGAAAGTATTCGTTTTAATTCAGCTTCGGCATTTTCAATTACCAATTCATTTTTTATAGCTTTTTCGCTGATGAATACACCCTTACCCGCAACAGAGTAGGTGACACGTTCGGTTTCTAACTCCTGAAAGGCTCTTTTAACTGTGTTGACATTTAAATTCAGTTCAGAAGCAAGCTGCCTTATTGAGGGAAGCTTGTCATCAGGCTTTAATTCCCCGAGATTAATTTTATTTATAATCTGTTCCTTTATTTGTTCAAAAATCGGAGTTCTGCTTCTCGGGTCAATTATTATCACATATAACACCTCCTGATTGAAATTGCGATACCAACTGTGATATCACACCTATTACAGTTTGAGAATAACATAGTTTTATTTCTATGTCAATACCTTTTTGAAAAAATCATATAAAGCAGCGGTTTGTTTGTTTTTGAAATAAAGAAAGCGGGGATGTAAAAACTTTTGATTTTACATCCCCGTTCATAATATTTAATTGTTATATCCTGATTTTATCAGATTTTTGCATCCCACAGACCGCAGAAGCTGTCAATTGGATCCTTACCCTTGAAAGCATCAGGACCTTCAAGAAGATTATCGACAAGAGCATCAAGTGTTGCGGGCTTTGAGTCATAAGCATTTATATAAGTGCGCACCTGAGGAATGTCTGCAAGCATTGTTGGTGCATTGACACTTATTGCAACAACAGGAGTTTCAAAAACATACCACGGAATTTCACCGCCGCCTTTTGACATACCAAAGCTCGGTCTGCCTGTCATAACATCACAAAGTGTTATAATAAGGTCCTGCCCTGAAACAAAGTCGGCAATTGCATTTTTGCCTGCAAAGTAAAGATTAAGACTTGGTTTTTCACCTGCAGCTATTTGTGCATTCATTTTATCTATAGGACTTTCATAAATAAACGCATCAAAGCCCTTTTCAAGGAGTCTGTCGCGCAGCTCCTCGGCAGGATTCTTTTTATTACCGCCCATCATCATTTTCATAAGTGCATCCATAGGACCTGCGGCACCCTTAATATAAACTATCATTACGCGTTTGTATTTCTGAGGGGAGAGAGGGAGCACGTCCTTATCTTTATACTTAACAAGTGTAATAGCTTCTTTACTTATAGCTTCACTTGCCTTTTTATATTCTTCTTTACCCATAGCTTCATTTGCCGGAGTTTTCGGAACAAGCTCATCCTTGGATTTTTTATTAAGTCCCATTTTAGCTTTCAGGCCTAAAATTCTTGTAAGAGCTTCGGTGATTCTCTCCTCGGTTATAACACCTGTTTTGTAAGCCTCAAGCATAGTTTCAAAGTCTTCGTCAGGGTCATTGAAGAAGAGGAACATATCACAGCCTGCATTAATTGAAGCAGGTAACATTTCTTTTCGTGTCATACGATCGGTCATAGCAACCATATGACTTGCATCGGTAACAACCATACCGTTAAAGCCTAATTTATCTCTTAAAAGACCTGTCATAATTTCAGGGCAGAGTGTTGCAGGTAACATTTCTTCATCTTTAATACCCGGCTTAACCTCTCTCATATACTCAGGCATCATAATATGACCGCCCATAATTGCATCGAGGTCGTTGTCAATTAATTCCTTGTAAACATAACCGTATGTTTCCATCCATTTTTCTGAATTGAAGTCGTTTATATTATTAGAAAGGTGAGCATCTCTGAAGTCAATGCCGTTTCCGGGGAAGTGCTTTGCAGCACAGGCAAACCCCGGGACTGTATGAGCTCCTTTTAAGTACTCTACACTCATTTCAGCAACGCGCTTAGGGTCATTACCAAAGGCACGCGAAACGATTTCTGTGTTTTGCCAATTATAATGTATATCGCAAACAGGTGCAAAAGCCATATTGCAGCCTATAGCAGCAGCTTCTTCGTTTGCATATTTACCTAAATTAAATGCGTGTGCTTTATTTCTTGTAGCACCGATTTTAATGCCGTTACCTATAAACGTACCATCAGAACAACCACCGTCACCGCCTGCTTCAGTATTGCAGGCAATAATAAGCGGAATCTTTGCATATTTTTGTAAAGTTGTATTTTGCATCTGAACAGCCGTGCTTGGCATATTGTTATAACGGCAACCGCCTAAGTGGTATTTCTCCATAAGGTTTTTAAGGTATTCTTCATCCATACCTGCAGTAAGCTGAAAGAATAACTGTCCGACTTTTTCTTCGTCGGTCATAGCTTCAATTGTTTCATTTACCCATTTAATATCTTCATCTGAAAGATAAAATGGCTTCGCTTTTAAATTTACCATATTAAAACCATCCTTTTCTGAATTTATTCCGCACCGAGATTTTTATAGAAATCTCGTTTTTTTATTATCTCGTATTCCTCGTAAGTGCCATCCAAAAGATGAGGAAAGCCTTGGTTTATAAAGCCTTTCCAGGATTCCTCTTCCTTTTTAACTAATATAGGGAAATAGAAAACATTATTCGATTCAGCAGCTTTTAAATCACCGGGAGCGTCACCACACATAACAACATTTTCTTTTTTATACCCCTTTTTTAAAAGCTCTGAAATGCAGAAGGCTTTACTGCCTGCGTTCTGAGCCAAAACAATATCAGTATGCTGCAATAAGCCGTGTTTTTCCCATTCATCTAAAACAGCACCTAAGTTAGCACTTGAAACAATTGCGACATCGGCTTTTTCGTGAGCGAGCTTAAGTGCTTCTTTAACAAGAGGGAAGGGCTTAATTTCGCTTTCAGGTAATTCTTTAATTGAACTGTTTACCAATTCGCTCCATTTTAAAGCACTTCTGAAAATCTCTTTCTGAGGATTGATTTCTATTTCTTTTTTCAAAGCATCATTTGAGAGCTCGTCGGCATTTTCCGACCAAAAAATAAAATCATCAATTCCGTCAATTGCTTGATATTGCTTGTTAATTTCAGCTAAAGCAATGGCTAAACCTTTAAAACGGTTAATACCGCGAGTTAAGGTGTACAAGTTTATTTCATTCCATCTTTCGAGTATAATATCTTTGTGTTTTTCGAGTGACCAGACTTTAACCATACAGGGACCAAAACACCTTATATGCTTAACGTCCATTGTGTCCATAGCACACCCGTCGCTGTCCAC
>JAFVWD010000061.1 GCA_017501865.1 Clostridia bacterium
CTGCATACGCACTTTCTGCCAAAAATTCAATATCTTCCTCTTTTACAATATCTTTAAGTGTTGCAGGAATTCCCACATCAGAAGCAAGCTTTTTAACTGCATCTACTGCAGCTTTGCGTGCATCCTCTATACTCATTGCGTCTGTTCCTTCTACACCCATTGCTTTGGCAATATCTCTGTATTTATCTCCCGTGCACTCAGCATTGTATTCCATAATCCTCGGTAAGATTATTGCATTTGCAACTCCGTGTGGTGTGTCATAAAGAGCGCCCAAGCCGTGTGCCATACTGTGAACTATTCCGAGGCCGACATTTGAGAAGCCCTGACCTGCAATATACTGTGCAAGTGCCATTCCCTCGCGTCCTTCAGCTGTATTTTCACAGGCACCGCGAAGATGCTTTGAAATAAGCTCTATTGCTTTGAGATGGAACATATCTGTCATTTCCCACGCACCCTTTGTTATATAACCTTCAATTGCGTGAGTAAGTGCATCCATACCGGTTGCTGCGGTAAGTCCCTTTGGCATAGTTGCCATCACATCAGGGTCTACAACTGCAACCTCCGGAATATCGTGAACATCAACACAAACAAATTTACGTTTTTTCTCTACATCAGTTATAACATAGTTTATTGTAACCTCAGCGGCAGTACCTGCAGTTGTCGGTACTGCTATTGTAAAGGTTGCGTGATTTTTTGTAGGTGCAACGCCCTCAAGACTTCTCACATCACTGAATTCAGGGTTTTCTTCAATAATACCTATCGCTTTTGCGGTATCCATTGCTGAACCGCCGCCTATTGCAACAATGCAGTCTGCACCTGAAGCTTTAAATGCTTTAACGCCGTCCAATACATTTTCAATAGTCGGATTTGCTTTTATATCACTGAAAATTTCATATTCTATTTTTGCATTTGCAAGCTCGTCAGTAACCTTTTGAGCAACACCAAATTTAATTAAATCCGGGTCAGTGCAAACAAAAACCTTCTTAAATCCGCGTGCGGTTATCTCTCCCGGGATTTCTTTTACAGCCCCTTTACCGTGATATGAAATTGTATTTAATACGATTCTCTGTGCCATTGGAATCTCCTCCTGTATTTACAAATTCTTTGTGTTTTATTCACAAAAACTTTTTGTTATGTAGATAACTTTTGTGTTATCTACCATTAAAATACACTAAAATCTGCTTTTTGTCAAGTAAACATACATAAATATATGTTGCCCAATCATCTTGTTTTTAAGGTTATAATATGATATAATGTTAAAGATTAGTAGTAAGTTATCGGTACACCAAAATAACAGCTATGGAGAATGATTATGAAAATTCCTGATATTCTTATACAAAAAGCTACTGAAACAGAGGAGATTCTCAAAAACAAGGTTCCTGAGCTCGCTCCTTTTTTCAAAAGATGCTTTTTAAATACTATTGAAACAACTGTTACTCAGTTAGATGACGGCAGTTATTTTGTTATTACAGGCGATATTCCTGCTATGTGGTTGCGTGACAGTGCTGCACAGCTCAAGCCTTACATACGTTATGCAAATGAGGACGAAGCTTTACGTGAAATCTTGAGAAGTGTTATAGAAAAGCATGCTTTTTATGTTTGTCTTGACCCGTATGCAAATGCTTTTAATTCAAAGCCAAATAAAGACAGTCACAATGACGAAACATCTTTTTACCATGAGCTTATCTGGGAAAGAAAATATGAGGTTGATTCGTTGTGTGCTCCGCTGTATTTAGCATATGAATACTATCAGACAACATTTGACACTTCTATTTTTACCGAAAAATTCCAGGAAATGCTCTGGAAAATTCTTGAAACATTTAAGAAAGAGCAAAATCATACAGTCAATTCTACATACTTTTTCAACAGGAAGGATTGCCCTGCTTTAGACACTTTACCAAATGAAGGTAAAGGCGAAGAGGTTGCTTATACAGGTATGACATGGTCGGGCTTCCGTCCGTCAGATGACCGTTGTAAAAGAGGCTATTTAATCCCATCTAATATGATGGCTGTCTGTGCGTTAAAAAAAGCTGCTGAGCTTGCCAATATAGGTTATGAAGACACAAAGCTCGAAAGCGAGTGCCGTTCACTTGCATTTGACATAGACGAGGGTATAAAGGACTACGGCGTTATAGAAAACGATAAATTCGGTAAAATGTTTGCTTATGAAACAGATGGTAAAGGCAATTACGTTCTTATGGATGATGCAAACTCCCCGAGTCTTTTATCTGCACCGTATTTAGGTTATGTTAAGCCTGCTAATGAAATATATCAGAACACCCGCAGGTTCATTCTTTCAGGTAGCAACCCGTGGTACTTTGAAGGTAGTGCCGCAAAAGGTGTAGGTAGTCCTCACACAGGCTACGACAAAATCTGGCACATCTCCCTTTCTATGCAAGCACTTACCTCAACAAATCCTGATGAAATCAAGGAATGTATTAAGCTGCTTACTACTACTGATAATGGTACCGGTCTTATGCACGAGTCATTCCATAAAAATGACCCAAGTGATTTCACAAGACCATGGTTTGCGTGGTCCAACAGCCTTTTTGCTGAGCTTATGATAAGAATCGCAAATGGTACAATCAATATTGATTAAATCTGATAAATTTAATACAAATAAAAAACAACAGCGGTTTGCTCTTTCAAAGGAGCAAACCGCTGTTCATTATTACATAAACAAGGTCTGTAAAGCTATTAATACTTTGCTCTTTCTACATAACCTGTATGAAGAATATCGTGAGCCTTATGACTACCCGGTTTACCGAAGTATTCATCATAAACAGCCTTAACATCAGGATTTTCGTGTGATTTTCTGATTTTAAGGTTTTTGTCATCATTATAAAGACCTGCAGCACGAGCAGCTCTTACATCTGTAAAGTTCTTAACAGAAGCAGGAACAATTGGTTGACCGCCGCCGTTTACACAACCGCCCGGACAAGCCATAACTTCAATGAAGTCATATTTCTTTTCGCCTGATTTAACCATATCAAGAACAGTTTTTGCATTTGCAAGACCTGAGCAAACTGCAACATTAATTTCGGCTCCGTCAAGATTATAAGTTGCCTCTTTAACGCCTTCCACACCGCGAACATCTTTAAATGCATCGAAGTCAGGAAGCTCTTTATTTGTAACAACTTCATATGCTGTACGGAGAGCAGCCTCCATAACACCACCTGTTGCACCAAAGATTGTACCTGCACCTGAACCAAGTCCGAATGGTGCATCAAATTCTGCATCAGGAATGCTGTTGAAGTTAATACCTGCTTTTTTAATCATTCTTGCAAGCTCTCTTACTGTGATTGAAGCATCAATATCAGCAAGGCCCTTAACTGCAGAATGGTCAACTCTTTCAGCCTCAAACTTCTTAGCTGTACA
>JAFVWD010000062.1 GCA_017501865.1 Clostridia bacterium
CCGTTTTCTTTTGCATATGTCTCAGCTGCAGAACCCTTTGTACCGAAAATTTTGAAAGCTTTAATCTTTTCATCTTTACCGCTATCTGCAGCATAGTAATATCCTACAGAGGTTTCGCCAATGCTTACTACACTATTTGGAATTGTTACACTTTTAAGTGACTTGCTGTAAATGAATACATTATCTGCAATAACTCTTGTTCCTGCTTCTATTGTACAATCACCTGAAATGTCGCTTTTTGCATCTACTAAACAATTATTCACATACAAAAGCTTATTTTTCCATTTGCCGGAATCATTATAAATAGCTGTTCCGCTTAAAATCCGAGAACCGATTTTAGTAACACTTGTCGGAATTGTTATATCAGAAAGCGCTGAACAACCATAGAATACATATCCGCCAATACTCTTTACACCTGCAGGAATTGTTACACTTTCAAGTGAAGAACAATCGAAAAAGAGGTTGCTGCTTATTTCTGTTACAGTATCCGGAATTGTCACATCCGTAACAGAATAACATGAAGAAAAAGCTCCGTAACCTATTTGCTTTATGCCCCTACTCAATGTTATTTTTGCAAGGTCGGCACAATCGCTGAAAGCCCAATAGCCGATATTTACTACGCTGCCGGGAATTGTTATACCTGTAAGATATTCACAATATTCAAAAGCTTTGTCTGCAATACCTTTTGTTCCGGTTTTAACTGTGTAATTACCGCTGATATCAGATTTTGCTTTAATTAAATGATTATTTATATACAAAACGTTATTTTCCCAATTAGCATCATCATCAAAATAAGCAGTTCCGGAAAATACCTCGTTCTCTATTCTTTCCACACCATCAGGTATAGTTATATTTTCAAGTGATTCGCACCAACAAAAAGCAAAACTGCCTATACTTTTTACACTACCGGGAATTGCTATGCTTCTGAGTGAGGTGCAACCGTTAAATGCAGATTGTTCTATACTCTCGACACTTTTTCCTATAGTTACACCTGTAAGGGATTCGCACCCATAAAATGCATCTCCCCCTATAATTTTAACACTGTCAGCAATCACAACATTTTCAATAAACTCATTGTGAGCCAAAGCATAAGAGCCTATTTTTGTTACACCGGCAGGAATTGTATATGAAGCAACATTTTTCCCCTGAGGGAATTTAACGAGCTCTGTCTTGTTTTTGTTGAACAAAACACCGTCAATGCTTGTGTACTTTTTATTTCCTTCTGAAACCTTCAGTTCTGCAAGAGACCCGCAACTTTCAAACATACTTATGTTTATATTATTTATGCCGCTTCCGAAAGTTATACTCTTAAGGAAGGAACAGCCGCTAAAAACATTGCTGCCTATTTCTGTTACGCTGTCCGGAATTATATATGACTCCAAAGCTTTTCCTGACGGAACTTTTATAATTTGTGTCATATTCTCATTAAATAAGACACCGTCAACACTTTTGTAAAATCTGTTTTCTTCAGCAACATTTATTGCTTCAAGTGCATAACAATAAGAAAAAGCAGAATCTCCTATACTTGTCACACTTCCGGGAATAACAACACTTTCAAGCGATGCACAACCAAAAAACTCCTCGTTGTTTATTTTAGTTATACCTTCAGAAATTACTATACTTGTAATTAAATCACAATCCTCGAAAGCTCCTGCTGCAATAGTTTTAGTGTTATTGCGCATAACAAAATCGCCTTCAAAGGATTTCTTTACTAACACTAAATGATTGCCTATGTAAGCCGCGCCGTTATCCCAATTATTTGCAACAGAAAAATATCCGACACCGCTGAATGCAAAGCCACCGATTGTTGTAACACTATCGGGAATTTTTATTTCAGTAAGTGCTGAGCACTCTGCAAAAGCCTCATCACCGATTATTTTCACACCATTACCCATTATTGCACTTTTAAGTGAAGAACAACCGAAAAATGCGCCTAAGTCTATAGTTTCTACTCCATTTTCTTCTATTTCTACACTTTCAATCGTAGTATTCTCACAAAAAGCATAGTCACCTATTCTTGTTACAGGTAAACCGTTATATGTAGCAGGAATCACAAGTTCCTTTGTTGAAGTTCCTGAAAAGCCGGTTACAGTATAAGACTTACTGTCAGCATTTAAAGAATACTTTAAAGCATCGCCGTTTCCTGCGTTTGCTGTTATTGTCACAGGCACAGAAACGCATATACCAATAACAAAAACTATTGATAAAAACAAACTCAAAAATCTTTTCATAAGCAATCTCCTTTTTAATTATTGTAAATAAAAGTTTATCACATCGTCCCCTGAATTACAATAATTGTTTTCAGTTTTTCACTTAAATACAAGTAGATTTTAACAGTTTTTTTCATTTTTGCAATATATTCGTGGTATAAAGCCGTGTTTGCGTGGTGTAAAATCTTTATTTTTCAGAATTATGTGGTATAATTTAAAAATCGATTTATTTTTCGGGGGTGTTTAAAATAATTAAAATTGCTATTTGTGATGACGAGAAATCTTACCTTCAAATTTTAGAGTTCAAGCTTAATAAAGCTCTGGACGATTTTGCAAGTGATTTTGAAATTGTCTCCTTTGATAATCTGAATGAGCTCTCTTGTCACCTTGAAGAAAACTTATGTGATATTTTATTTCTTGATATAAAAATAGGAAATACAAATTCTGTTGAGTGGTCTGTGGAAAATCTGAAAAACAGAAACACACAAATAATTTTTATGACCGCTTTCCCGGAAGAGGCTTATGCTTTATCTGAAAGCAGATTTTGCTACTACATAATTAAACCGCGCCTTACTGACGAGATGCTTTCAAGTGCTGTTTCAAAAGCATTGTTAAATATTTCTAAAAAAGATGTAAACTTAGCTACAATAAGCATCGGGCGCAATAACTACACCATAAATTTTCAGGAGCTTTTATATATTGAAGCAATAAACAACAATTTAAACCTTCATTTTCTTGATGATAATATGATAATTTACTCCACTATGAAAGAATTTTTAAAAAATCTTCCTATAAATTTTTTAAAGGTTCACAAAAGCTATATAGTGAATATGAATCACATAACAGCTTTTAAACCTCACAAATTCACTGTAAGCGACGGTACGGAAATTCCTATACCTCTGAAAAAATACTCACAAATAACTAAAATCTATAAAAACTATATCAGCAAATTGTAGGAGGCATTTATGAACGAGCTTGTAGATTTGACCGCACTCAACGGTTGGACATTATTTTTTCATATGATAAAGGCACTTGTTGCCTTCATTGTTTCAAGAAGCATTTTAAAAGATAAATACTCACCCTTTGTTTCTTTTTTCATCACAGTTTCAGGACTGATGCTCGTCTCTGTTATTTCTGTAACAGCTTCCGGCTTTTTACCATTAAAAATATTTGAAATAGTAGAAGTCGTTTGTCTGCTTGTTTATATATTGGTACTTGTTTTGTCTGTTTTGTTTCTGTATGAAAACAAAACAACTACTAAAATCATTTCAGCTATTATGGGGTCAATTTCATTCCCTTTGTTTTCAGCTCTTTTTAAGGTTTTTGTAATCACCTTTATTCCTGAATGGGAAACCTTTCTGTTCGATTACCGGGTTCCTGTTTATTTCATTATTACCTTCTCCTCAACAGGATTCTTCTTTTCATTTACTTATATAATTATTCTGAAGGTCTTAAATGCCCGTTGGAATACTGCGTTTTCATACAAGACAAAATATTGCTGGTTCTACTTCTTCCCGATTACTCACTGGATAACAAATGTTTTGTTTCAGGTTCTCACAAAGCATATTACAGAGCATGAATTCAGCAATATGCTCCACACCGCTATATCGTCTGTTTATATAGTTCTTCTTATAATTGATTTTGCACTCATATTTTTCATTGACCACTTTGAAAAAATTGAGATTAAAAATGTTCAGTACGAGGTTACAAAAACAAAGAACGAGCTCGATTTTTCTCAGATTGAACTTCTTAAGGAGGAAAAGCAGAATTTCCGTAAAATCAAGCACGATTATCTCAATTTTCTTACTATTGCTCAAGGCTTGATTGAAATTGATCAGAAGGAAAAAGCTCTGGAGCTTTTA
>JAFVWD010000005.1 GCA_017501865.1 Clostridia bacterium
GGAAAAGGTATCATCTCTTTTATTTTTCTTTGGTGGTGTTCTTTTTGCAAACAAAGTTCAAATATTTACTCAAATCCCCTTCCGATGCAATAATTATAACCTCGCCTGAAAACCGCAGATATTTTACAGGCTTTAAATCATCTGACGGTTTTCTTGTTATAACATATGATGAATCGCTGTTTTTTACAGACAGCCGTTATATAGAAGCTGCCAAAAAGCAAATAACTGTTTGTGAAACAGTTCTTCTGAAGCGTGCTTCTGAAACAATTGCTCCTGTATTGAAAGAAAAGGGCATTAAGAAAATCTTTTTTGAAACAGAACACTTAACTGTTTCGGAATTCAATAACTTCAAAAATATATTTAATTTTTGCGAGGTTGAAGCCTGTGAGGATCTCGACGGAATTATAGATTTTCTCAGAGCGGTAAAAACCCCTGAGGAAGTAGACTGCATAAAAAAAGCTCAGCAAATTGCAGAGGAAGCATTTTCTCACATTTTAAAATTCATAAAAGTCGGTGTTACCGAAAAAGAAATTGCTCTGGAATTGGATTTTTATATGCTTTCTCACGGTGCGGAAGCCGTTTCGTTTGAGACAATTGCCGTAAGCGGAAAAAATTCATCTATGCCACACGGAGTTCCGACAGATAAAAAAATTGAATCAGGCGATTTTATAACAATGGACTTCGGAGCAGTTTACAACGGATATCACAGTGATATGACAAGAACTGTAATTGTAGGTCAGCCTTCGAAAAAACAGAAGGAAATTTATGAAACGGTGCTTAAAGCTCAGCGCAATGCGCTCAATGCTTTAAAGGCAGGTGTTCCCTGTGCAAAGGCAGACAAGGCAGCCAGGAGCATTATAAACGATGCGGGCTACAAAGACTGCTTCGGTCACGGCACCGGACATGGTGTAGGTATTGAAATTCACGAGATTCCTACCCTTTCTCCGGCCTCCGTTTTTACATTAGAGAAAGGCAATGTTGTGACAGTAGAACCCGGAATTTATATCCCCGGTGAGTTCGGAGTCAGAATCGAAGATATGGCTTTAATTACTGAGGATGGATTTATTAATCTGACAAACTGTGAAAAAGAGTTGATTATTTTATAATGTATGAGAATTTTCAAGAATTAAGAAAAAATTGTTTTTCTTGTAATAACTGTCCTTTGGGTGAAACACGTACCAACCTTGTTTTCGGTGTAGGAAATGAAAATGCCGATATTTTATTTGTCGGCGAGGGACCCGGTGAAAACGAGGATTTACAGGGTGAGCCTTTTGTAGGAAAAGCAGGAAAGCTTCTGGACAAATATCTGCAGGTTATTAATTTAGACAGGAACAAAAATATTTACATTGCAAATATAGTAAAATGCAGACCACCGCAGAACAGAGATCCTTTACCTGAAGAGCAGGAGGCTTGCATTAATTGGCTGAGAGAACAGACAAGACTTATTAAACCTAAAATTATTGTATGCCTCGGAAGAATTGCTGCTTCAAGACTCATTTCACCCGATTTCAGGGTAACACGTCAGCACGGGCAGTTCATAAAAAAAGGTAATATTTATTTTATGGGTACTTTTCACCCTGCCGCTCTTTTAAGAAATGAAAGTCAGAAAGCCGATGCATTATCTGATTTTCAAAATCTGAGAGAAAAAATAAAAGAGTTGGAAATTAAACTTTAAATTTTCCTGATAATATGGTAAAATTACCTTAAATAATCTTCAAAAGGAGAAATACTTATGACAGCAAAAGAACTTATTTTAAATGGCAGGGCAGTTTTAGGCATTGAATTCGGTTCCACAAGAATCAAGGCTGTGCTTATTGATGAAAACAACTCACCTGTTGCATCCGGTGCATACGATTGGGAAAACAGCTTCTCAGACAACATCTGGACTTACTCTCTTGATGAAATTTATGCCGGTTTAAAGGGCTCTTATGCATCGCTTAAAAAGAATGTTCAGGAGCAATACGGTGTAACCGTGAAAAGCTTCAGAGCTATAGGCATAAGCGGTATGATGCACGGTTATATGCCGTTTGACAAGGATGAAAATTTACTTGTTCCCTTCAGAACCTGGCGAAACACCATAACAGGTGAAGCTGCATCAAAGCTTTCTGATTTATTCTCGTTCAATATTCCGCAACGTTGGAGCATCGCTCATTTGTATAAAGCAATTTTATCAGAAGAGCCACATGTTAAAGATATAACCTTTTTCACAACACTCGCAGGCTTTATACATTGGAAATTAACAGGTAAAAAGGTTCTGGGTGTTGGTGAAGCTTCAGGTATGTTCCCTATTGATGATAACACAAGAAAATTCAATATCGGAATGATTGAAAAATTCAATGCTCTCCCTGAGGTTCAGAAATTCTCCTGGAAATTAGAAAATATTCTTCCTGAAGTTCTTTCTGCAGGTGAAAATGCCGGTACACTTACAAAAGAAGGTGCACTTCTTCTTGATGAAGATGGCGATCTTGAAGCCGGCATACCTATGTGTCCGCCTGAAGGTGATGCAGGTACAGGTATGGTAGCAACCAACTCAGTAGGTGTAAGAACAGGTAATGTTTCTGCAGGTACCTCTGTTTTTGCAATGATTGTTTTAGAAAAAATGCTTTCAAAGCGTTATGAGGAAATTGACCTTGTTACAACTCCTGCAGGTGATGCTGTTGCAATGGTTCACTGCAACAACTGTACTTCTGACATTAATGCCTGGGCTAACCTCTTTAAGGAGTTTGCTGACACTATGGGCATCACACTCAATATGGGAGATATTTTTACAGCTCTTTTCAAAAAGAGTGAAGAGGCAGATGCTGACCTTGGTAACATTCTTTCATACAACTATTTCTCCGGTGAGCACATAACAGGCTTTGAAAGCGGCAGACCTCTTCTTATGCGAGAGCCCGACAGTAATTTCAGTTTAGCAAACTTTATGCGAGTTCAGCTTTTCACTTGCTTCGGCGCCTTAAGAACCGGCCTTGACATTTTAAAAAGAGAAAATGTCGCTATAGATAAAATTTTAGGCCACGGCGGATTTTTCAAAACTCCTTTGGTTGGTCAGAATGTCCTTTCTGCTGTTATGGATACTCCTGTTTCTGTTATGGAAACTGCCGGTGAAGGCGGTGCCTGGGGTATTGCAGTTTTAGCATCATATATGGTAAACAAGGACGAAAAATCATTAGCCGAATTTTTAGACAGTGATGTTTTCGCTTCACAAAAAATGATAACCTCTACCGCAGACGATTCATTGAAGCAAAGCTTCAATGATTTTATGCTTCGTTACACAAAAGGTCTTAAAGTAGAAAGAGCGGCAGTCGAAATGTAATTTTCACACAATATTCTGTCTTATAAAAAATCGCTATCACTCAGAATTTGAGCGATAGCGATTTTTATTTATTTAAGCTTTATTTTTTTATTGAACTGCTTACTGCATAGCTACTTGTTGTTTTGCCGTTTACCGCCTTAACTGTGTAACGGTATTCCTTACCTTTTTCAAGGTTTTTATCTGTTATAGCTGTCACCGATGCTTTTTGGGTGCTTATTGTGTACCAATTGCTCCAATTACCATCAATTTTTTCTTGTCTGTAAACAATATAGCTTTTTGCGCCTGCAGATTTAGTCCATTTAACAGAAACAGCTGAAGAGGTTTTTGTTACCTTAACAGTCGGTTGTGCTAAATATAAAATTGCACCCGAAGCTGTATAAGTACTCTTGAAGCTTCCGTTTACTGCACGAACTGCATATTTATAGGTTTTTCCGCTTACAGCTTTTTTGTCTACCCAAGAGGTTTTATTTGCTTTGGCAGTTCCCCTGTTCTTCCATGAAGACCACTTCTTGGTTTTTGCATTATATTCAGAGCTGTATACAGTGTAGCCTGTAGCACCTGAAACCTTATTCCATGAAACCTTAACACCTGCAGCAGAATTTGCTACCTTAACAACAGGTTCCTTGAGGAATACAAGCTGTGCGCTTGCTACATAGCTGCTCTTAGAGCCACCGTTTACTGCACGAACTGCATATTTGTAAGTTGTACCGCTTACCGCACTCTTGTCTGTCCAGGAGGTTTTGTCTGCTTTTGCAGTACCCATATTTTTCCATGATGACCACTTACCGTTTGTCAAAGCTGAACGATAAACTGTATAACCCTTTGCACCTGAAACCTTGTTCCATTTTACGGTTACACCTGTTTTTGCAATTGCAATTTTTGCTGTTGTCTGAGCAAGGCGAACGAGTGAAGCAGAGGCTGTGAATGAGCTTAATACCTTACCGTTTACTGCTCTTACTGTGTACTTATATGCAACCGCTTGCTTTACAGCCTTGTCTACCCATAAGGATTTATTTGCGCCTGCAGTACCCATATTTTTCCATGATGACCACTTTTTGGTTTTTCCGTTATACTCAGAGCGGTAAATTCTGTAGCCTGTAACTCCTGAAGATTTTGTCCACTTAACTGAAATACCGTCTTTTGCATTTGAAACAGTCACTACAGGTTCCTTTAAGTAAAGAAGGGTATTACTTGCGGTGTAAAGACTTGTGTCTTCACCATTTTTTGCTTTAATTGTGTAACGATAAAGCTTACCTGATGTTGCACTCTTGTCTGTAAAGGATTTAGCGTTAGCATTTGCTGTTCCCAGATTTGTCCATCCGGACCATTTTTTGTATAAATCACTATATTCGGAACGGTATACAATATATCCGGTTGCACCGTTTACCTGGTTCCATGTACCCTTTACACCGTTTTTAGCATTAACTATTTTTACAGTCGGAGCTGCAAGGAACATAAATGCCTTTGTGCCCTTGTAATAGCCCTTACTGCTGTCTGCTGCGGCGCGAACTGTGTATTTATATGTTACGCCTGATTTAACATTTTCATCTTCATATGAAGAAACCGATGCTTTTTGTGTGCTGATAATATTCCAGGATGACCATTTTCCGTTTACATACTCTGCACGGTAAACAATATAGCTTCCGGCACCTGTAATTTTGCTCCACTTAATACTGAAGCCTGTTTTTACTTTTGTTACTGCAACTGTAGGTGTTCCGAGGTATATAATAGTCTTCGCTCCGCTGAAAGCACCTTCATTATTAGAATTAATGCCGCGTACCTTATAAGTGTAAGTCTGACCCGAAGCCGCTGTATCGTCAAAATATGAAAGCTCAGAGGTTTTTCCTATTTTAACAAATTCCGCTCCGTTTGTACTACGCCAGATTTCATACTCGGTTGCATTTTCTGATTCTGTATATGTTACATTTACACCATCAGAAGCATTAACTAATGAAATTGTTGCAATTCTGCCACAATCGGCTCCGCTGTAAGAAATTGCACTTACTTTACCCTTATCATCATACTCTATTGTTACAGGGTAGCTTTCTTCTGTTACTATACAGCTGTAGTCGAAAGTAGTAACAAGCTTACCATTCTGATACTTTAATGTTTCATTTGAAATATTACCTACAAAAGATGTGATAAAGTAAACCTTGATTTCTTTCGGTCCCGCATTATACATAGGTGATGAAGTAATATCTATTTTTGAAACATCAAAATATTTACCCACTAATTCTTGTGCTTCCTCTAATGTAAGAATTACAAAGCAGCCTTTTTCATCTACTCCGAAGTTCTCATAATCCATGTAGTAAGATCCAAAGCTACTGATTGAAAGAGCATCATCAACCGCAGCACCTGTAATTGTACCGCTTAAGCCTGTAAAGTCACGTCCGTAAAAATGCTGTGAATAACCGTCTGCATATGTTGCTGCCGCATAATTAATGTCGTCAGTTTTTTCGCCTGCAAGACTTAACCATTTATTTGATTTAAGTATGTTACTCTTTAAAGCTTTTTCTGTATTCTCACTGAAAATCTCCGCTTCTATATCGGAATAGTTTATACCATTAACAAGAGAACTGTATTTAAACGCTATTTCAAATCTTCTTCCGCTTTCTGTATATAAGAAACCGTAAATTGTGTTGATTCCGCCACCATTAGGTGTAAAAAGTACCGCTTTGTGTGTTTCCTTTGAGCCATCAGCCTTTGTTAAGGTAATAATTAACTCATTTTCACCACTGATTGTAATTCCTGTATAGGTATTTTCAACTACCTCTATAGGGAATTCACAGCTTGCATTTCTGTAAAATGCGCAAACGGTATTTTCACCACACTCAAATTGATTTTCGTAATTCTGATTTGTACTCACATAAAAAACAGAACCATCTATTTCATCGTATGTTCTGACATTTTTGTAGGTCTTGGTAGTACCGTCTTTAAATGTTACCTCTACTGTGTATGTTATATTACCATCTACATAATAGAAGTAATCCGGAGTTTCAATATCCGTTCCTGCAACTACATCATTAGCATACCAACCGTCACCATTTTCTATGAGCGATTGTTCAGGGGTTACCTTCAAGCTTTGTACCTTCTCAGAATCGCTTTGTCTGATAATTTCAAACTTGTATTCATATTCTTTTCCGCCAACAAATGCAGTTGCTGTATTTTCGCCGCATTTAAAAGGATTTTCTGCCTGATCAGCTTCTAAATGCAACTCCATATCAGTATATCTTTTTAAAGATAAATAATCGTATTTTTTTTCAGAACCGTCTTTATATTTAATTGTTACTTCCGGTGCAAGATTTCCTAACTTATAATAGAAATATGAGTAATCATCGTATTCTTCGTAATAACCATCAGTATTTTCTACAAGCTTTCTGGTTGGTGTTATAATAATATTTTCAATCGGATCCTCAACAATCTTAAATGTAAATTCACATTTTCTGCGGCCGTACTCCAAGGTTGCTGTATGCTCACCCGGTGTAAGTGGGTTTTCGCCGTTTTGCTCTATATTGATTGATACACCACCCTCGTGCTGACAAGCTTCCTGGTAGCTGAATTTTTTTGTGCTTCCATCTGAATATGTAACTGTAATCTCAGGGTGTGTTCCTTCTACACTATAATGAAAATACTCTTTTTCGTTTTCTGCATTGTAATACCCGTCCTTGTTTTCTTGTAAAGTACGTGTTGCTTTTGCAGAAATTGACCTTATATGGTTTTCTTCAATTTCAAACTCAAATGTACAGGTAACTCCGGCTGTTTTTGCAGTACCCGTATATGTTTCTCCTGCTGTTAACGGATTTTCCGGACTCTGACCTAAATCAATAATTAACTCTGAACTGAAGTTTTCCTGATACTCATTTAATGTATATGTTTCAGCCGGTTTCTCAGAATCTGAATAATATACAGTTATAGTTGTAGTATCGTAATCCAACCTATAACAGAAGTATTCTCCGACCTTTTTATCTTCACCGGTCTCTTCGTCATATTCATAAATACCTTCAAAGGTACCACTTACATCTTCTTTAAGTACTTCTGTAACATTTACAGAAATACCACTTATAGGATTAGGTACAATTTTATATTCAAAGGTGCCTGTAACATTATTGATATCTATAGTTCCTGTATGTGTACCGACTGTCAACGGATTGTCAGAGCTCTGACCCAAGTCAACATTATGAGAAAATCCCGTTTTTTCATAAAGCTCTCCGAGAGTTAATGTCTCATCTGCTTTTTCAGGATCAGTATAATCAATTGTTACAGTTACAAGTCCGTCATTTAAAGTATAAACGAAGTATTCTCCTACTTCTTCATCTTGGTCGGTTTCCTCGTTATACTCATAAATTTTGTCATAGTAACCGCTCGTATTTTCTACGAGGTCATATGGCACATTTAAAGAAACACTCTTTATAGGATTTTCCTTAATTTCAAATTCAAAATCACAGCTTACATTACCTATTTTTGCAGTAGCTGTGTGCCTTCCTACTGTTAACGGATTTTCCGGACCCTGATCAATAGAAACAGTCAAACCTTTAAACTTCTCGGAAAATTCGGCATATGTGAATGTTTCAGGGCTTTTTTCAGGGTCGATATACTCTACGGTTATTTCTACAAGCTCTTCGTCTAAGGTGTAGTAAAAATACTTACCTATTATTTCATTTTCCCCTGTTTCCTCATTATACTCATAAACATCATCATAATAACCGCTTACTTTTTCTTCAAGAGTATATGGTACATTAACAGAAATATCCTTTATAGGGAATTCTTCAACCACAACAACAAATTCTGTTTCTTTTCCCAGATATGAGGCTTTTACTGTATTTTCACCTATAACAAACGGATTTTCTATCTGATTATCATCAATAACCAAACCGTAACCTGTGTTCTCAAAAATATCAGTTTCTGTAGCGAGCTGATAAGTATATGTAGCAGTTTCGCCGTTTGTATAGTTAATTGTAACACTTATTTCACTGTTTGAAACAAAATACGAAAAATATTCATCTATGACATTGCCGTTTTCATCTTCAATATTACTGAAGCAACCGTCAACATACTGCATTAAAGGCTCTTTTGCATTAACCTCAATGCTTTCAACAGGGTTTGCTTCTATTACAAAATCTAATGTTGCTACTACTGTATCATCATTATAACCCGTAATTGTTACATCTGATGTGTGCTCACCTACACCTAATTGTGTTGCAACACTCTGGTATACTTCAAAATTACAATAGCTGAAGTAATTATCTTTATTACTCCATGAATCCCTTACAATATTACCGTCAGAATAGGTAATTACTAAATCGGGATTTGTCTCATTTAAATCGTAATAAAAATATGGTGTATTTTCTTCAGGATTATACCAACCGCTGTATAATTCAATCAATGAAGCTGTAGCTTTCAATTCTACATCAGTAATGACTGCATCTCCTTCAGCTGCAAAAGCAGACAGCGGGAAACTTGCAAACACAATTAATGCCGCAAGAATCAAGGAAATTACTTTTCGTTTCATCTTAATCACCTCTTTTTTAACTATGGTACATAAAGCACCACATAATAATTATAACCCCGGGCACATATATTAACAATACGCAAATCCCCTAAAAAAACAGAGTTATATTTGTGCAAATATAACTCTGTAAATATAATTATTTCAATGGTTCTACGGCACGCCTTAAAATCCCGTTCATTTTTGCAATTATTATACCATAATTCGACACCGGAATTTCTTGTTCTGCCGAAAGTGAGATTCTTGTTTTCATTTCTCTCTCTGTAAGCATACATGCTCCGCAATGAACAACAAGCTTATATTTTTTCAAATCCTCCGGAAAATCTGTACCCGAAGTGAAATCGAAGCTTATGTCCTTTTTTGTATACTCCTTTATCCATTGCGGAAGCTTTTCTGTCCCTATATCTCCGCACTGTCTGTGATGCGTACAGCCCTCTGCAATTAAAATACAGTCGCCATCTTCCGAATTATCCAACTCATTTGCACCGTCAACCGCACTCCACAGCTCACCTTTATACCTTGCAAACAGAATTGAAAATGATGTTAACGGTACATCTTCGGGAACTATTTCGCTTACCCTCTTAAATGCCTGTGAATCGGTTATTACAAGCTCCGGAGCGGTTTTCAGCTTTCCAAGACTTTCCTTCAGCTCTGTATCTTTTGTAACAACTACTGTAGCACCGGCATCTAAAAGCTCACGTATTGTTTGCTGTTGAGGTAAAATAAGTCTGCCCTTAGGTGCAGAGGAATCTATGGGGGTAACTAAAACAACTGTATCTCCTTTTTTTACAATATCACCTAAAAGAGTTTTTTCATTTTCTTCTTTTCTGCTCAGCTTACCTATAAGCTCTTTTAACTCATCAATATTTATATTTTCCTTAGCGCTTACATAAATCTCGTTTTCTTTCAGGTCAGTTTTTTCAGATACAAGGTCGCTTTTATTAAATACCGTAATGTAAGGAATATCTCTCTTTCTGAAGTCTTCCGTAAGCTTTAAATCCTCTTTTTGCTTACCCTTCTGAGCATCCACCACTAAAACGGCTATATCTGTTTTATTTAAAATCTGCTTAGTTTTTTCAACTCGAAGAAGGCCGAGCTCACCGTCATCATCTATTCCTGCAGTATCTATTATTACCACAGGCCCTACAGGTAACAGCTCCATAGCCTTTTTTACGGGGTCGGTTGTAGTACCCTTTACATCTGAAACAACAGAAAGCTGCTGGTTCGTAACAGCATTAACCACACTCGATTTACCTGCATTACGCAAGCCGAAAAAGGCTATGTGTATTCTTTCTGCTGAAACTCTGTCGTTTAAACTCATTTTTTTCACCTTAAAATCTGAAATCTCTTCTGTCAGAAGCTTTTATTGCCTTCACGTTTTCTTTTGTTATTTCTTTCGCTTTAGGGTTTGACACCTTCTCTAATTCTTTTTCTATAAGCTCAAATCCCGTTTTTTTAGTATCCTCACCTGCATAGTCAACAAGGTACTCTGTAAGAGTCATAAGTGCATTAGGGTGGCAACAATTTATAATCTGTCCGGTTTTACAAAGACTCATAAATCTGTCACCTGTTCTGCCTTCACGGTAGCAGGCGGTACAAAATGATGGTATGTGTCCTGTTTTCATAAGCCAATGAACTACTTCGTCAAGTGTTCTTTGGTCAGAAACATCGAATTGCTCTGAGTCGTGAGGACGTTCCTCTTCAGTATAGCCTCCGACAGAAGTTCTTGAAGCACCGCTTATCTGAGAAACACCCAACTCAAGCACCCTCTCTCGTACCTCCTGACTCTCTCTTGTAGAAATAATCATACCTGTGTACGGAACTGCAATTCTTATACAAGCTATTATCTTTTCAAAAATATCATCACTTAAACCGTTATCAAACTGGTCAGGATCAATATCATCTGCCCTTTTCAGACGCGGAACACTTATGGTATGCGGACCTACACCGTGAACCGCTTCAAGATGCTCTGCGTGCATTAAAAGACCTGCAAATTCATATTTGTATTTTTCGAGTCCGAAAAGCACTCCCAGACCCACGTCATCAATTCCGCCTTCCATAGCTCTGTCCATTGCTTCTGTATGATATGCGTAATTATGCTTAGGTCCTGTAGGATGAAGTTCCTCATAGCTTTCCTTATGATATGTTTCCTGGAAGAGTATATATGTACCTATTCCCGCATCCTTTAATTTTCTGTAATTTTCAACGGTTGTCGCTGCTATATTTACATTGACTCTGCGGATTGCACCGTTTTTATGCTTTATTGAATAAATTGTATTTATGCACTCTAAAATGTACTCAATAGGATTATTTTTCGGGTCCTCACCTGCTTCAATGGCAAGTCTTTTATGCCCCATATCCTGCAAGGCAATTACCTCATTTTTTACTTCCTCCTGAGTGAGCTTTTTACGTGCTATGTGCTTATTCTGCATATGGTAAGGACAGTAAACACATCCGTTCACACAGTAATTTGAGAGGTAAAGCGGTGCAAACATCACTATTCTGTTACCGTAAAATGTCTGCTTTATCTCCTTTGCCAGCGCATACATTTCATTCACTTTCTCGGGAATATCACAAGCAAGAAGCACAGAAGCCTCTCTGTGGCTTAAGCCGGCACAAGCTATACCGTCAGCTGTTTTTTTAGGACGTGCCTTTTCTAAAATACTGTCAATCAATTCAACATTGTTTTTGTTCTCTTCGGCATACCTTATAGTTTCAAGGATTTCTGAATCTGAAATAAACTCCTCTGCCTTTAAAGATTTTACATTATAATCTGACATTTTTATTACTCCTTTATATCGCCACGGTCACAGACAATATCATAACCGATTTTTGCAATTTGTTTTTTTAATTCTTCTATTTCCTCTGCCGACTCAACTCCCGAAGAAAGCTTGTTGTCGTAAAGTGAATATTTTTTTCTTTCCTTTTCAGGCGAAAGATTCGGCATTAATACATTTGCGCCTGATAAAATACCCGACTCTCTGCCACCTTCCTTTATTGTACCCAGAGCAGTAGTTGCAGGCAGAAGAATATTTGGCTTTATAAGCCTTATAATTGATAAATAAAATGTCGTTTCTTCTGCTGTTCCTGAAGCCTCATTTTTGAACGGTGTATCTTTTTGAGGTATAAACGGGCCTATTCCGCACATATGGGGCGAAAACTCTTCTATAAATTTAAATTCCGAAGCTATAATTTCCGGAGTCTGAAACGGCGACCCGACAAGAAAACCGCAACCAACCTGAAAACCGAGGTCCTTCAAATCCTTCAGACACCTGAGTCTGTTACTGTGCGACATATTCTCAGGGTGCAGCCTTGCATAATGCTCTTCATTAATAGTCTCATGTCTCAGAAGATAACGGTCCGCACCTGCTTCCTTCATCTTTAAAAAATCGGATTTTTCGTATTCACCAAGTGAAAGTGTTACGGCACAATCGGGGTATTGCTTTTTAATTTTTCTTACAATTTCTGAAATATCATCTGCTGAAAAAATGCCTTCGCCACCCTGTAAAACAAAAGTACGAAAGCCTGTTCTGTACCCTTTTTCACAGCAGGATAAAATTTCTTCCTCGCTTAATTTATATCGTTCACATAGTTTGTTTGATTTTCTTATTCCGCAATAGTAGCAATCATTTTTACAAAAATTACTTATCTCTATTAAACCGCGTATAAATACTTTATTTGAATAAATTTCTTTACGTGCTTTTTCTGCCTTTTCTCTTAAATATACAGCTGTTTCTTCGTCGCGATTTTTTATGAGATACAAATAATCCTCTTCACTTAAATAATGGTTATCTGCTAAAAAATCTATTAATTTTTTTGCTCTTCGGGTCATTTTCCCACCACATTTGAATAAGCGGCTTTTACGCTTATTCCGTCTATTTTTCCTATTTTACCTGCAAGAGCGGAAATGACATCCTGCGGGGCATCAATTGCAACAGAAACAAGGTGTATTCCTTTTTCTCTGTACGGAAGCCCCATTCTGCCTATTATAAAATTACCATACTCGTGAAGAGTTTTATTCAGTTCTTCTACAGAATCTGTTTTTTCCACTATTATTGCTAAAACTGCTACTCTCGTTTCCATAACTAATCCCCTTAAAAAATAAAAGCACCCTAATGCGGGTGCTATAATACAAGACAACTCAGGCAATACAATTTTGTATTACCCCAATCAAGCTATAACACCTTTCAATCAGAACATATCTTTATGTCAGGATTTGTAACTAAATTATAACTGAAATACCGCTAAAAGTCAATAAATTTGACTAATGACAAACTGATATTTTAAGAGTATAATAAACACAGGTTTTTGAAAGGATTTAATAAAATGGCTTCTAAATATTCTTTGGATATGACAAAAGGACCTTTTTTAAAGAAAATTTTAAGATTTTCTTTACCACTTGTTTTAACAGGTCTTTTACAAATGATTTATAACACCGCAGATGTTATTGTTGTTGGTCGCTTTGCGGGTGGTTCTGCACTCGCTGCAGTAGGTGCAACAGGCTCTCTTGTTCACCTGATTTTAAATATATTTTTAGGGTTATCAA
>JAFVWD010000063.1 GCA_017501865.1 Clostridia bacterium
AGCAAAGTAAAGAAACTATTGAAAATTAATTATATTATGAAATCTGAATTCAGATTAATTATTTGTTCAGATTTTTTGAAAAAGGAACTGTAAAAATATTTTTCGGTTCCTTTTATTTTTTTCAATATAACTTTAATGTTTTATGTTATAATGGAAAAGTGAGGTGTTTTTATGAAGCTTTTACTTGTTGAAGATGAAGAGCGTATGGCGCAGGCACTGTGCGAAATTTTACGTATAGAAAATTATGAGGTTGAACACTTTTCAGACGGTATAAGTGGTTTGGCTGCAATTGAAAGCAATACATATGATATTGTTATTCTTGATGTTATGCTTCCGGGGATGAATGGTTATGATGTAATACGCAATGCGCGTCAGCAGGGGATTAAAACTCCTGTTCTTATGCTTACTGCAAAATCTGAAATTGATGACAAGGTAGAGGGGCTTGACAGTGGTGCAGATGATTACCTTACAAAGCCGTTTTTAACAAAAGAGTTACTTGCTCGTCTCAGAGCTCTTTGCAGGCGTTCTTTTGATATAACAGACGGGACTGTAAGCTTCGGCGATATTATTCTTGACACTTCGACAATGTTGCTCAGTTGTTCAACTAATGGCCAATCTGTTCGTCTGAGTGAAAAAGAATATAAAATTATTGAGTACCTTATTGTAAATAAGGGGCAAATTTTAACTCGTGAACAATTGGCACTTAAAATCTGGGGATTTGAAAATGACAGTGAATATAATAATGTTGAAGTGTATATGTCATTTACACGTAAAAAGCTTTTGTTTATTGGAGCTAAGACTGAAATAAAATCTGTAAGAGGCGTCGGTTATGAATTGAGGTGCGAAAATGTTTAAAAAATCAAGATGGAAAATAGTCGCTTCAATTATGACGGTTCTCGTTATACTTTGGGTAGGAACACTTGCTGTTATTTACACCTCGAGCTATATTGAAATGTCCGAGCATAACAAAAAAATGCTTATAGAACTTTCAGAGATGCATATGCTTAACAATGATTTTGAGAAGCTTCCGCCATCATTGCCAAAACCTGAAAAGGGGAAGCATGATTTTTCTCAGACTCCTGAATTTATGTTGTCAACATTTTACACCGTTGCTTTTTCTGAAAACGGAGATATTTTGGAAATCAAAAATGATTTACAAAGCGTACATTCAGATGAGGAATTGATAAATCTTGCAACAGAGTTAATTAAATCTGAAAAAAATACCGGTAGTAAAAAAAGTTTGTTTTATCACATTTCAGATAAAGGTGACTATATACTTGTTTCTTTTATGGATAATACGATTACTCATAAAAATATGAGCACGTTATTCAGATACACACTTATTTTCGGATTAATTGCACTGGTTCTGTTTTTCTTTGTTGCGGTGTATCTTGCGAAAAAAATCGTTGCACCGCTTGAAGAAAGCTATAGTAAGCAAAAACAGTTTGTTTCAGATGCGGGTCACGAACTGAAAACACCGGTTTCTGTTATCAGTGCTAATTCTGACCTGCTTTTAAGGGAGATTGGTGAAAATAAATGGCTTTCGAATATACAATATGAAAACGAACGTATGAGTAAGCTTGTTTCACAATTATTAGAGCTTGCAAAAGCAGAAAATGTGAATTCTGTAACAGAGGAGCTCAATTTCAGCCGTCTCGTTAATGGCGAGGTTTTGCCTTTTGAAAGTGTTGCTTTTGAAAAAGGCTTTGAGCTTATAACAGCTATTGAAGATAATATTATTATTGAGGGGAATTCTGCTCAATTAAAGCAATTAGTATCAATTCTTATTGATAATGCAATTCGTCACTCTGAAAATGGCAATGAAATTAAAATAAGAATTTTTAAAGAGCATAAATTTGCCTGTCTTTCAGTAAAAAATAAGGGCAATGAAATTCCGAGAGAGAAACGTGAAAAGTTGTTTGAGCGTTTTTACAGGATTGATGAATCACGTAGCGGTGCAGAAAACCATTATGGCTTAGGTCTTTCAATTGCTAAATCTATTGTGGAAAGCCATAAGGGTAATATTGATGTTTTGTGCTACGATGGCTTTATTGAGTTTAAAATTAAAATACCTATTTAATAATTCCCTTATTCCTCTTGAAAACTATTGTAAAAACTCCTTTATTGTATTATACTATTTAAGATTTAATACAATTCAGGAGTTTTTTATAATGGCATTAAATTTTAAAAGAACCAAGTTAGCATGCTACACTGCTTATTTTACGATGTCTTCAATTTTCAGTTTACCACCATTACTGTTTATGACATTTCATAGCTTGTACAATATTTCTTATACTTTACTTGGTACACTTGTACTTACAAATTTTTGTACACAGATGCTCATTGATTTAATTTTTACATTATTTTCTAAAAAATTTAATATTCAAAAAGTTGTAAGGATTATGCCGTGTATTACTTCACTCGGTTTATTTATTTACGCGTTAATTCCTGCATTTTTTCCGCAGTATGCTTACTTAGGCTTAGTTGCAGGAACCATTATTTTTTCCGTTTCAGCAGGTCTTTCTGAGGTGCTTCTGAGTCCTGTTATTGCTGCTATACCATCTGAAAATCCTCAAAAGGATATGAGTATGCTTCATTCGCTTTATGCCTTCGGTTTTTTTACTGTTGTAGTAATTAGCACACTTTTTATTAAATTTCTTGGGAATGAAAATTGGATTTATCTCACCCTGTTTTTAGGTGCACTTCCGCTTATTTCGGCTATTATGTTTAAAATGTCACCAATGCCTGAAATGAATGGGGAAGAGAACAGTTCTAAAAATTCTGAGAGTAATAAAAACAGAACGATAGGTCTGATTCTTTGTGTTGGCTGTATTTTCCTGGGAAGTTGTGCAGAAAATACAATGTCAAACTGGATTTCTACATATATGGAAAATGCGTTGAACATTGACAAGGCTTTAGGTGATATTTTAGGTATGGCAATGTTTGCAATCCTTTTAGGAATTACAAGAATCACTTATGCCAAGCGCGGTAAAAATATTTCAGGATTTTTACTTATAAGTATGTGCTGTGCAGCTTTTTGCTATATTTTTGTTGCTGTTTCAACCAATACTATTCTGAGTTTTGTTGGTTGTATTCTTACAGGTGTATTTACAGCAATGCTCTGGCCCGGAACTCTTATTTTAATGGAAGAAAAAGTGAAAGGTGTCGGTGTTGCGGCTTATGCCTTAATGGCATCTGCTGGTGATTTCGGGGCTTCTTTGGCACCGCAGCTTATGGGTATTGTTATTGATAATATTTCTGTTAGTCAGTTTGCATTGGATATAGGTGCTTCTCTTAATATGACACCGGAACAGGTAGGCTTAAAAATAGGAATGCTTATTACCGCTGTTTTTCCTGTAGCAGGAACCATTCTGCTTCTTTATATAAGAAGTTTTTTCAAAAAGCAAAAGTTAATGAATTGACGTAGTATTTATGTTCGTGTTTTTTAAAGTATAAATATTCGATTAATTGTATTTAAATTTAATTGTTCCGTTTATTGTTTTGTGATATAATTCTAAGCAAGCAAGAAATTGCACAAAAGGAGATAATTTTATGAGTATCGATGATCAGATGCAAAGTATGCAAAAATCTATTAATAAAATTGCAGAGAGTGTTGTTTATAATAATGAAATGTTGAAGCACAAAAATGTTATTATTCAAGAAGTAAAAAATATTTCTGTTGTTGATAATAATGATTATAAAGAAGTTTTTTCAGCTTTACTTCATGATAAGGATAAGGAAAAATACAAGGATTTAATTCGTTTTGCTTTTATGCTTGAGAAAAAAGATTATGTGAAATTTGCTGATCCTGCTAAGCTTCAAACAATAACTGATGAGGAATTAAAAAACAATTATTATATTGAAACTTCTGCTTTCTTTTGTAATACCAATTCTTTTCAGATGTTTTCAAATTCTAAAGGTTCTGCTGTTCTTGAGCAATGTTATACTAAGGAATTGTTTTCAAACAGCACAACATCTTTTTTGTCAATTCCCAGCAATGATATTTATAAAAGTGTTAAAGATGGATGTGCTAATTGTTTAGGTTGCGATGAAGCATTTGCGTTATGTCCGTATAAATTGTGTGCGTTAATAAAATTGATTTCAAAAAATTGGAACAAAGATCCAATGGGTTTTTATAAACGATTTTTGGAAAATGAAGTTAATGTATTATTTCCTGAAAGTAAACCAATAAGATTTTCAAAAGATGCGCAAATTTTACAAGAAATTGAAGGAATAGATTCAAAATCTGCTCTTTCGGCATATATTTTATGTCAATTAGGATTATTTAATTCAGAAGAAATTACTGAGAATAAAGCGACATTTACTTTTCTTAAATTGTGTCAAGGTCATCAGCCTAAACAAAAGTTAGGTGAAGTTCTTAATTTTTGGAAAACAAAACAAGGTTATTACGGTTCTATAATTCCAAGCCAAAAAGAAACAGTAACAAAGACTAAAGATAATTGCAGAAGCTGTAGTTACTTGCAATGTCCTCACAGAGTTGCTGCTTATGCAAGTTATTTGGGGAAGAAATATAATGTTGATGTTTTAGATTTATTAAAGTTCATTGCTGAAAATAATACAGCAGGAAATCTCGATGGCAGAGAAAATTTCCAATATGATAAATATATTTCTAATATTAATTCTCTTCCTATTACTACCGAAAGCAAAAAAGAATATATAGAAATAATTAAATATATCTTGAACAGTAGGTCTAATATAAAAATCCCTA
>JAFVWD010000064.1 GCA_017501865.1 Clostridia bacterium
AAGAACTGATGATAAAATTCTTTTCATATTTTTACCTTCCTTTCAAGATGGTATGCCAAAGCATACCACAATACATAGCAAATTATACTTCATTTCAATCTAATAGTCAATGGAAATAGCAAAAAAACAGTATTCCATATTATAGAAATACTGTTCGCATTTTTGATAATTTTGTCCAATCAATCCAATTCTTCTTCGGTATACAGACTAACATCGTCAAATTCATCGAAATCGTCATTTATTTCATAATCATCCATTTCAAAGCTTTCAGCAAAGTCATAGTCAAAATCATCTACAAGCTGAAACGGATTAACTTTTCTTTTATTCTTTTTAAAACGATCAGAATTAAATAAAAAACCCAATTAAAACTCCCCTTTACAAACATTATATTAGATAAAAGTTGCTTTTATTCAGATTTATTTTTCCCGTTTTAAGTTTTTTTATGTAACCAATTTATGGAAATGAACATAAGATGTAGTGTAAAACACAGAAAGGGGGATAAATATGGGCTGCTTCTTCAACAATTCAAGTTCTTGGATTATCATTCTTATAATCATCGTTCTTCTTTTCGGTACTCAAAACAACTGCGGTTGCGACAACAACTGCAACAACAACTGTGGCTGTGGCTGCTGCTAATAACAAAAGCTAAGAAAAACGGGCTGTAAAAAACAATTGTTTTTTACAGCCCGGATTTTATTCAGAAAATTACATTAAACACAACCGCTACAACACCAAGACCCATTAATGCAGCAAGTCCGAGTGCCATACCTCGTATAAACTTTTTAGAAAAAAACATCATTCTATACCTAAAATTCCTTTCATGCTTTCTGAAACAACATCTAATGCAAGCTCTGCATTTTCTCTTGAATCAGATTTTACGGTAATATAGATTTTAATTTTAGGCTCTGTACCCGATGGTCTTACAATTGCCGTATTACCATTTTCACAGCGATAAGAGAGAACATTTGATTTTGGCAATCCTGTTTCACACTCTTCACCTGTAACTAAATCTTTAATTTTACCTGTTTTATAATCTGCAACCCATACAACCTTGCTTCCTGCAATTTCCTGAGGGATATTGTTTCGTGTTGTGTCCATCATCTCAGTCATTTTTGCCATGCCCGAAGCACCTTCGAAAGCATAGTTATCGAGACGGTTGAAGTAATAGCCGTACTTCTCATAAATTGCATTCATATAATCCCAGAGAGTTAAGCCCTTCAATTTACATACCGCAGCAACTTCAGTAACAAGCATTGCGGCAACTACTGCATCCTTATCTCTTACGTGAGTACCACGAAGATAACCGTAGCTCTCCTCCATACCTACAACGTAACGGTCTGCCTGACCCTGTTCCTCAAGTTCAGTAATACATTCACCTATATATTTAAAGCCTGTCAACAAATCGCGCATCTCTGCACCATACTCCTTACAAATAGCAGAGATAAGCGGAGTTGTAACTATTGTCTTAACAACCACCGGATTTTCAGGTAATTTACCATCTTTTTTCAGATTAGAAAGAAGATACTCGCAGAACATTGCGCCTACTTCATTACCTGTCATAAGCTTGTAATCGCCATCTACCCTAACGGCAATACCTACTCTGTCGCAATCAGGATCGGTTGCAATCATAAGGTCAGCCGGGAAATCTTTTGTTAATGCAAGACCTTCTTCAAAAACCTGTCTTATTTCAGGGTTCGGATACGGGCAAGTCGGGAAATTTCCGTCAGGCTTTTCCTGAGTTTTAACAACCTCTAATTCTTTTACGCCCAATTTTTTAAGAATTCTTCTTACCGGCTTATTACCTGTACCGTTAAGAGGTGTATAAAGAACCTTCAAGCCTGATTTTGCAACGGCATCTTTATTCAATGCTTCACCGAGTACACACTCAATAAATTCATCCTTTACCCAATCTTCAATGAAATCAATCATATCTTCAGCCAGAGCATCTTCAAAGTCCATACGTTTAACACCTGTAAACATATCTACCTTTTTCATATATTCGTAGGTTTTGGCTGCTGCCTCATCAGTCATCTGGTAACCCTTGGAATCATAACACTTATAACCGTTATATTTTGCAGGATTGTGACTTGCTGTCAGAACTATACCTGATGAACAATGAAGTCTTCTTACTGCAAATGAGAGCATTGGTGTCGGCATTAATTCCGGATAGATGTAAACCTTGATTCCGTTTGCAGCTAATACACCCGCTGCTGCTTTTGCTAAAACATCTGACTTTATACGTGAATCATAAGCGATAGCAACTGAGGGGTTTTCAAAAGCTTCATTGAGATAATCTGCAAGACCCTGTGTTGCCTGACCGACTGTATAAACATTAATACGGTTAGTACCTGCACCTATTACTCCTCGTAAACCGCCTGTACCGAATTCAAGATATTTATAGAAGCGATCGAGTATAGCCTCTTCATCGCCCTTTACCGATTCTAATTCTTCAATTAAATCTGCATCTAAAACAGCTTTTTCGCACCACAACTCGTAAAGTGATTGAATATCGTTCAT
>JAFVWD010000065.1 GCA_017501865.1 Clostridia bacterium
AATAATCATAAGATTTTGCCTGCCCTTGATGATGGGTAACTTATTCCAGCAGTTTTACAATATGGCAGATACAATTATTGTAGGTAAATTTGTTGGTAAAACAGCACTTTCAGCTGTTGGTTCAGTTGGACCGCTGAACTTTCTTGTAATAGGCTCTATACTTGGTCTTTGCACAGGCTTTGCAATTCCTATAGCACAGAGCTTTGGCGCTCAGGACTTTAAAAAACTGAGAAAAATTACGGCAAATATTATTTATGTAAGTGTGGCAATGGCCATATTGCTCACAATAGCGGTTGTAGTATTTACAAAACCACTTTTAAGAATTTTAAATACACCTGCCGATATTTTTGAGGATGCATATAATTATATAGTGATAATTTTTGCAGGTATTGGTGCAACAATGCTGTACAATATTGTTTCGAGCATAATCCGCTCGTTGGGTGACAGCAAAACACCGCTTTACTTTCTGATTTTTTCATCATTTTTAAATATAGGTCTGGACCTCCTTCTTATTATTGTGTTTAAAATGGGGGTAAGAGGTGCCGCCATTGCAACGGTTATTTCTCAGTTTATTTCAGGTGTTCTGTGTCTTATTTTTGTAATTAAAAACTACCCTATGCTCCATTTTCAGGAGGGTGACAAAAAGGTTGATTTTAAATGCATAAAGGAGCTTGTGGGTAACGGTATTCCAATGGCACTTCAATGCTCTATTACTGCAATCGGTTCTGTAATGCTTCAGTCTTGTGTAAATACTTTAGGCTCAAATGCTATTGCGGCAATGACAATAGGTGCAAAGACCCAGCTTATGATTGTCCTCCCGTCTGAAACCATAGGTATTACAATGGCGACCTACTGCGGGCAAAATCTGGGTGCAAAAAAATATGACAGAATTAAAAAAGGTGTTCTTAACGGCACAATTTTAGGAATAGCATATTCGTTTGCGGCATTTTTTATAGCGAGATATTTAGGCTCATATATAGGACTGTTATTTATAGACGGAAGCGAAACGGCAGTTTTAGCACTTTCACAAAGATTTTTAGATACATGTGCGTGGTTTTACCCCATACTCACATTTATATTTATTTACAGAAATGCCTTGCAGGGTCTCGGCTACGGTACAACCGCTATGTTTGCAGGCTTTTTTGAGCTTGCGGCACGTGGCGGTGTAGGCTTTGGCTTTGTGCTCAAATACGGCTTTGCAGCGGCTTGCTATGCAAACCCGGTGGCTTGGTTCGCGGCAGATTTACTGCTTGTTCCGGCATATTTTGCAGTTATGAAAAGGTTGAAAAAGCAATTCGGAGAAAATGAAGCAGGTGCGAAAAATGATTAATTATGAAGCGATTGAAAACTGCGTGAAAAGGGCAGGGGAAATAGTTTTAAATGCAGATTTAAATAATGCAGATGTAGAAAAGAAAGCAGGCGATGCAAATTTCTGCACAGAATATGACATAAAGGTGCAGAAATTTTTAATTGAAGAGCTTTCCGTGATTTTACCCGAAGCAACCTTTTTTGGAGAAGAGGAAACAAGTAATAACAGCAGAGATTTAAGCAGTGAATATGTTTTTTATATTGATCCCATAGACGGAACGACAAACTTTATGTTTAATTACGGTCACAGCTCTGTTTCAGTTGGGCTTTGCAAAAATGGTAATATGATAGGGGGGTTTGTTTATAACCCTTTTCAGGATAAGCTTTATAAGGCAATAAGAAACGAAGGCGCTTTTTTAAACGGAAAAAAGCTTGAACCTGAGGATTTAAGTGTAAGCGAAGGCATAGTTGCCTTTGGGTGCGCACGTTACAATGAGTGTGATGTTGACATTTTATTTGAAACGGTTAAGGATTTATTTTTAAAAAGTCTTTCAATAAGGAGCGGCGGTTCTGCTGCTATAGATATTTCCAGGGTTGCAGAAGGCAGTAATGTTATTTACTTAGAGTATAGATTACAGCCTTACGATTTTGCTGCCGCATCTGTAATAATAGAAGAGGCAGGCGGAGTTATAACAAAGGTTGGCGGTGGAAAAATTTCGTTGACTGAGCCCTGCTCAATTCTGGCAGGAACAAAAAAGGCACACGCAGAAGTAATGAAAATAGCAAAAGAAAAGAGATATAACAGCGAGTTTTAATTCATAATTGGAGCGAAGCGACTAAATCCCAATATCTACATAACAAAAACCCTATCATTTAAACAATGTAAAATGATAGGGTTGTGTTTTTTATTACCTCAGGCAGTTAAAGCTTTGTTGACTACAGCCGAGAAATCTTCAACTGAAATCTCACCATTTTCGGTTAAATCACCTGCGGCAAGGTAAACACCGTCAAGTGCGGTGTTGTGATTTTGTGCAAGCTCAATTAACATACAGTCAAGCACGTCGCAAACACTGTCACCGTTTACGTCACCACGGACTACGAGGGTGTATTCTGCAACCTGTGTACCGTTTGAGTCGGTTACCTGTACAGTTGAGCCTGTTCCAATAAATCCACAATCTGAATTTGGTGTTGCACTTAATGTGTAACCGTCCATTTCAATAATTGCTTCGTTAAGGTCCTTTGAAGCAGAAATGTCAAGAGTCAATGTATTGTCTGAAGAATCAAGAGCAACATTTTTTGTGTCAACTGCGGTTATGTAGTCGTTAACGTAAACAAGTGTTTCACTACTGTTTACAAATCCGCAAACAGGGCAAACATCTTCTATGGAACCCTCCATACCCTCGGAAGAAGGGTGTTGCGTTGTAATGCTATGCGTATGGTCAGTTGCGTTGTAATGAATAACAGCAGATGTGAGTGGGGAATTATTGTTACTTATATTAATATTATCCCAATCAGTTGAAGAGCCCGGGTAGAATACATATTTTAGTGAAGGACAAGCGTTGAAAGCATCCCAACCAATACGCGTAACACTGTCAGAAATTGTTACACTTGTGAGAGATTTGCAATCGTAGAAAGAATAATCTCCTATACTTGTTACGCTGTCAGGTATAGTTATACTTTTGAGAGAAGAGCAACTATAGAAAGCATTAGCGCCTATAGTTGTAACACTGTCAGGGATTGTTATACTTGTGAGAGAAGAACAATTATAGAATGCAAGCATTGCAATACACTTTATTCCTTCTTTTATTGTGTAATCGCCTGAAAGTATGTAGTTAGCTTCTATTAAGTGATTGCCTATATATAAAACATTGTTTTCCCAATTTTTAGTGTCTTTATAATAAGCAGTATACTTAAAAGCGGAGCTACCAATACTCGTAACACTGTCAGGAATTGTTATACTTGTGAGAGAAGAACAATCCGAGAAAGCACTGCTACCTATACTTGTAACACCGTTAGGAATTGTTATACTTGTGAGAGAAGAACAATCCGAGAAAGCACTGCTACCTATACTTGTAACACC
>JAFVWD010000066.1 GCA_017501865.1 Clostridia bacterium
CCCCATTTTTGTCTAAATACAGCAAAACAAATTTTAAAAGGAGTGTGTCAGATGAAAATATTAAAGATGCGTAACGGAATTGCTCTTGTTGCGGTTATGACAATATTGTTAATAACATCGTTATTTATACCTGTTATGTTCGATATGTCTGACACTTCTTTAAGAGTGGCTCTCATAGGTACAGACCGTCAACGTTCGTCGTATCTTGCAAGAACTATTGCAGAGATGTCGGTTGCAGCTTTTAAATCATTTGACAGTACAGAACGTACAGAAATTGTAGATGAAACCGAGCTTCAGCAGTACGATAAAATCAAAGCGGAGTACGACAAGCTTCTTAACGGTACAATACCTAATATTTACACCGATGAAATAGCAATGTTCTCAATTCAGAAGGAGGGTACGGCTTACTATAAAATAGTCAGACGTGCGGGTGTTGAGTTAGAAACAAAGATTTCTAAAACGGAGTATGATGCTCTTAACAGACAGCTTGAGGATTCTCAGAATCCCGAAGCTTTGGGGTACACACTCAGAGTGGAAGAAAGTACACCTGAAAAACCTATTTACGTAGAAGAAATTGTTTATGCAAATGTCGGCTCTACAGAGTATAATAATTACACTTCTGACCCGGCTTATAAAGAAGTCGGCAGAGGACAGTGTGAAATTACATATGATGATAGTATTCACTATTATTACACAGTTATAGCAACACAAGAAACAACTGAAATTACAAAAGAACAATATGAAAGAGATCTTACTGCACTTGAGGGTGCTCTCAGTAACAATGCCACGGTTTCATACTCACTCTCAAAGCAGGAGAACAGAAATGTTAACTTTAAAGCAACTGCTACAGTAAACAAAATTACTACAAGCAGAAACTGCATTTTGGTTTTACAAACTTATCCCGGTGAAGAGGATTGGTTCGTTTTCGGTATTGAAACTAATGGTTCACAAATTCCTACAGGTGGTAACCAGGTTTTTGTTGACCCGAAAAGAGCGACTTCACGTATTCCGATTGAGTACAATCAAGGTATTACCGAAGGTTATATAAAGCAGACACTTCTTGTTTATTCATCTGTAGGTAATATGCTTATAAAGCCTGTAGCCTTCAAGGACCCGAGCGGTAACTCCCACTCAAGCGGTAACAGTAACTCTGAGTTCGTTCTCGGAATTCAGCCGGGACTTAATACAACACCTAACAATGACCCGAGTTATGAAATTATAGACGGTGTTAACTACGACAGCTCTACAGAAGTTGCGCAGATGAACAACTTTGTTGCTTTTGCTTCTACAAGTGCTATTCAGGTAGATATGCCTATAAACCTTTTAGTAAATCCTTGCCGTGCGAAGCGACTTGGTGACGGTTACATTTTGGGTGCAGGTGACCCTAACGGTTCACTTTTTAAGGTTATGATTTTCCAATCTCCTACAGTTCAGTTTAACGAACGTCTTGATATGATGATGTCATTCTATGTAAGAGATAATGAAAAGGCGAGAAGAATGAGTTCAATTGTTCTCTCAGCTCCTGAAAATACACCGTACAGCTACTATAATGCTGACAGGGATAAAACTGTTAAGGCAGGTAGAGTTTTCTTTACGGAGGATTGCTACTTGTGGATTATTCCTTATGGTGAAGACGGAAGCTCTTCATCATGGACAGGATTTATGGCTGAAACAGTTTACGAACGAGATTCCGACTTTACAAAATTAAAAATTGCTAATGCCGGTGATGTTTACTACTTTAACTCTGAGGTTATGGTAGACGGTGAAAGAGCAGGTCTTTCACTTACAGGTTGGGCATTAGAAACAGAATATATTCCGAATATGGAATCATATGAATCAGGTTCCTGGTGGCAGATATGGTCAAACACAAAAACAGCGATTTTTGCAAATTATATGCAAGGTGAGTTTGGCGAAAGAGAAGTTACTTATGTAAAAGAGGACTTGAAATTTATAGGTAACATCAACGAAGGTGCACTTATAGAATATCCTGAAATTGATGACTACTACACAATCTGGACTAATTAACAGAAATTTTCAAATAATAAACGAAAGGGTGACTTGTATGAGAAAGTTTATAAAAGATAAGCGCGGTATGACTCTTACTGAGATTCTCGTAGCAATTACTATTCTTATGATAGTGATTGTGGGCACTACACCTTTAATGCTTTCTTCATACGACAATCTTTATACTGCGGGTGAGTATACCCAGAAGGCATATGACGCGAAGAGTGACATTGAAGATATTCTTGCTACAAGAAACTCACTCGACGTGTACCCTAATTTTAAGGTTAACTTTAAAAATTTAGGTGAGGTTGCTTCAATCAACGGGAGAAGAGCTGTTTCTTCTCTTGAATCATCC
>JAFVWD010000067.1 GCA_017501865.1 Clostridia bacterium
AAACTAAAATTGATGAAAAATTTATGTTTTATACTATGAACAAACTTCGCCACTCGACGTACCATTGTACGCCTTCGGGCAAGCAAAATACAGGCTATCGCCTTGATTTTGCTCAGTTTGTCCATTCTGCATCTTTTTTCCTATCCCCTAAAAACGGGCTGTAAAAAAACTGTGTTTTTTTACAGCCCGTTTTTATTAATTATAAAATTTAATTATTTATTCTTTTTCTCAAGAAGATTAAGCTTGAACATAATAAGAACACTTGCAACAGCAGCAACAATTGTTATAAACATAAGTGTACCCGCACCCATAGAAGGTGAGAAAACAAGCACAATGCAACCAACAACTATAGGAGCAATAAATGTTTTCCAATGCTTTGCGAAATAGCCTGCTGCAAGAGCACCGAAAAGTGCAGGAAGAACCTGGTCAAAAGCAGGTTTAAACGCACCACCTGTTATTGAAGGAAGTATAGGCCCAAAAGCAAGAACACCGACTGCAATAATAACTGTAGTAACAATTGCAGAAACACCTATTGCAATAGTTGAAATAACTTCGCCCTCTTCGGTATTCGCTCTTACCTTTGCGTTTTCCATAGCTTTAAGACCGCAAGGAAGCTTAAGGTTTGAAATATTACCTGTAACAAAGCTTAAATATGTACCGCCTGCACCTAACATAGGAACATAAGTTATAACCTCAACAATAGCGGTAAGCCAATAAAGAGCCATAAGCTTAGGCATTATTGCAAGTAAAGCCTCGCCTGAAGGCCAGGCACCAACGTAAACAGAAATTGAAACAGGAATACAAAGAAGCATAAGGAGTGCACCTATATTCCAGATTATACCCCATCTGTGAACCTTATCAAAATAATTCATACTTAAGTCACCTCTCATCAATTAATAACCGAACCGATTTCATACCATGTAAGATTTACAATTTCTTCAGGAAGAACATTTGTAAGCAATATAGCCATTCCCATTGCTATAAACATAGCAAGCGGCATAGTAAACGGCTCAAGCTTTGAAAGCTTTAATTTTTTGCAGATAAAATCAAGTATGAGAAGACTTACTATTGCGGTTATAAGAACGAGTATTGACATAGCACCCGCCGAACCTGTAACACGTGTTATTTTTTCAACAGCACCCTCAGCATCCATTACAACATTACCCGCAGCATCAAGTAATGTTTCCTTTGTAGTAGTTCTACCGTTTATTTCCCTTGCAACAAATGCAGAAATAATACCTATAAAAGCAGCAGCAGAAATAGAATCGCCTAAAACCTTGCTTTTTTCACTTTTATTTACAACATCGCCGACTTTTTTTTGAAGCTTTTTGCAAAGGAAGGGCAAAAGAATCAACGGTGCAACACTACCAACTGTCATAGCCCAGGCAATTGTTGAAAACTGCTGAGGATCTGTTACCGCATTTTTTAAAGATGCACCCCAGAAATCGAGAGCAGTCTGCGCTGCGGTTGTTTCGTATGCCAGGTTACCTATAACCGATAACCTTATCCACGGAATAACTATACCCAAAGCATTGGCAAGAACAATAACCGTTGCCAAAATAGAAATTGCAGGAGCAATCGTAAATACCGCACTGTTAATAACGGTATTTTTGAGAACCTCAGGCTTTATGCCAAGCTCCTTAGCCTTTTTCCAAGATTTTACAATGAAAAATATTGATTGAGAAAGAACAAACAACACTACAACAAGACCGATTATGTACATAACACCGCTGTTACGAAAATCGCCACCGGCTGCAGCATTCAATGTAATGAAATTCATCGAATCTCTCCTTTAAAAAAATATAAAATTATTTTAACAGTTACAATTAAGAATGTCAATAAATAACAACAATTAATATTAATAAAGCCTTTTGTGAAAGCACATTATTCCGTTTTCTTCAATATCTATAATACCATAAGAACCGTCTTTTATGCTTCCCGGGTTAAATATGTGAAGTCCGTCTTCGTAGTTATAATACTTTTCATGTGTATGACCAAAAAGCACTATGTTACAAGTATTTCTTCTTGCTTCGCGTTTTATTCCTGCATATGAAAGCTTTACATTTTCTTCCGCTCCGTGCGAAGCATATATTTTTGCATTTTCTATACTTCTCACATCGCAAAGCGGCACCGAAACAGAAAAGTCACAGTTACCTCTGAGAAGAACAAAGAATTTCTTCCCCTTAAAAACAGAAACTGCATCCTCCGCCTCCTGAATACCGTCTCCTAAAAAATAGACTATTTCTGCCGAAGGCTCATTCTTAATTGCATCAAAAAGATTTGCTGTATGTTTATGGGAATCTGAAAGCACTAAAATTCTCATTCATAATCCACCTTCTTTTTTCATAAAGTTTACTACTATTATATTGTTTTACGCAGGTGATTTCAATGTTTGACAACGAAAAAAACAAAATTAATGTAGAAAAACTAAAAAGCAATGAATCCTTAAAAAGCTTTATTGACGAAAACCTTACCCAAAGCCAGACAGAAAAGCTTAAAGAAGTCCTGTCTGACGAAAACAAAACAAAGGAATTGCTGAACAGCGACCTTGCAAAACAGCTTTTCAAAAAACTAACGGGAGGTGACGGCAATGGCTGACTTTGATATAGGAAGCATTTTATCTTCACTTTCGAGTGAGGATATTGATAATTTAAAAAATATGGCAAATTCAATTTTAGGTACATCTGAAGAAAAGAAAGAAGAAAAAAGCAATGTAGTAAACTCTCAGCAGAAGCCTGACCTGAGCTCACTCTCTTTGCCTGATATGTCACAGTTTTCAAACCTTTTGCCTCTACTTTCTGCACTTAACTCTCACGATGAGCGCGAGGACTTTATTTATGCTTTGAAGCCGTTGCTTTCACACGACAGGCAACGTAAAGCCGACGAAGCAGCAAAATTTATAAAATTACTGTCAATAATACCGCTACTGAAGGAAAAAGGAATAATGTAATATGGCAGACTATTCTTACAACGAAATAATGAAAATGCAAAATGATGCTATTAAGCGCGTTAACGAAATGCAGAAAAGAGCAAAATCTGTAGTAAACGAACTGACAGAGGAGGAAAAACCATTACAAAAAACAGCATCCCCGAAAAAAGAAGATGCAGTAAAAAGAATTAAAATGCCAAATGACTATTTAGATGAGCTTAAAAGCTTTGCGGCTACTTCTTCTTATTTTGAACAGAATAATAAAAAAGATGATGTGCAACCACACCATCATCCTGAGCAAAACACTAACCATACTAAAAATACAGCTGAAAATACAGTTAACAGCAATGACCTCTTTAAAAACCTGTTAGGCGGAATGGAATTAGACAGCGACAAAACACTTATTCTTTCCTTAATATTACTCCTGACAGAGGAAAAAGCTGATGAAATGCTGATACTTTCATTGCTTTATATGTTAACTTAGTTTTATACCGAAGACTTTTTCTTCATCCCCGAAGGCGTACAAAGGTACGTTAAGCGGATGAAAAAAGCTTGCGAACCAAAATATATATTTTTTGAGTTTGGATGCAGAAGACTTTTTCTTCATCCCAGAAAGCGTACAAAGGTACGTCAAGCGGGTGAAAAAAGCTTCTACGCCAAAATCATCCTTAATATATATTTTTTGAGTTTGGATGCAAAAGACTTTTTCTTCATCCCCGAAAGCATACAAAGGTAAGTTAAGCGGATGAAAAAAGTTTGCGAACCAAAATATATATTTTTTGAGTTTGAATGCAGAAGACTTTTTCTTCATCCCCGAAGGCGTACAAAGGTACGTCGAGCGGGTGAAAAAAAGGCTTATGCGCCAAAATCAGAAAATATAGAAAAAAAGAAAACCCTGCCATATATATAGGCAGGGATTTTCTTTGGAAAGAGAAAATGTTTGGTTAAGCAACCTAATGTCTACTCTTTATATAACAAATCATTTTTGCACAATTTTCATAAAATTATGAACAAATTGTTAACAATGCTAAAGTTTTGTTAAAAAACAAATTATTTCACCATTAAATCAACAATAAGTGCGCTGAGCTCTGCAGGGTCTTTAACTGAAACCCCGCTTATTAGACAGCCTTGTGCATAAAGAAGCTTTGCGTAAGATTTTAATGTTTCTTTATCGCTTTCAAAAAGTACTTTAAGCTTTTCAGACAACGGATGATTTGCATTAATTTCAAGTGCAATTTCCGCTTTAACCTTTTGTTCATTTGAAGGCATAGAGTTGAGTACCTTTTCCATTTCGAGTGACAAATTACCTTCACTTGTCAGGCAAACAGCATAATTTTTAAGGTTATTGGTGTAGCGAACCTCAGAAACATCTCCGCTTAAAGCTTCTTTAATAAACGAAAGCATCTCTTTGTCATTTTCGTTTTTCTCTTTAAGAGCAGTTTTTTCATCCTCTGTATTCAAATCCAGCTTTTCATCACAGATATTCTGGAACTCTTTGCCATCGTATTCGTGAAGCATTTTAACAGTGAATTCGTCAACGTACTCTGTAAGATAAAGAATTTCATAGCCTTTATCCTTTACAGACTCTGTCTGAGGCAGCATTTCGATTTTTTCAATTGTTTCGCCGCAGGCATAGTAAATTTTTTCCTGACCATCCTTAAGACGAGCAATATATTCTTTAAGTGAAACAAGCTTTTTATCTCTCGAGGAATAGAACAGAACCAAATCCTTGAGATTATCCTTATTCATTCCATAGCTGTTATAAATTCCGAACTTAATCTGCATACCGAAGGTTTTGAAAAACTCTTCGTATGCCTCCCTGTCATTATTAAGCATTTTTTCAAGCTCAGATTTTATTTTTTTCTCAATAGTCTTTGCAATAAGCTTCAACTGGGCATCATGCTGAAGCATTTCACGGGAAATGTTCAGAGATAAATCCTCAGAATCAACAAGACCTTTGACAAAGCTGAAATAATCAGGAAGTAAATCCTTGCATTTGTCCATAATTAAAACACCTTTTGAATAGAGCTGCAAGCCCTTTTCAAAATCTTTTGAGTAATAATCAAACGGTGCATGCTTAGGTATAAACATAAGGGCACTGTATGTAGCATTACCCTCTGTTTTTGAATGAATAACCCTTGCAGGAGCTTCAAAATCGTAGAATTTTTCGCTATAAAAATTATTATAATCTTCATCTGTTACTTCATTCTTATTTTTCTTCCAGATTGGTACGCGACTGTTAAGAATTTTATCTGTAATTACAGTTTCGTACTCATTTTCCGTACCTTCCTTCAGCTCCTTTGACTCCACATACATTTTTATAGGATGGCGTATATAATCGGAGTATTT
>JAFVWD010000068.1 GCA_017501865.1 Clostridia bacterium
AGATTTAAATTTTAGGCGTACGGGGTTCGACTCCCGTCAACTTAATAATATTTGTTGAAACAAAAAATCTGAAGTTCTCTTTTTAAAAGTGGATTTCAGATTTTTTATTTAAAAGTAAAATTGTAGTCTTTTGCAAATTCTGACATATAGATATATGAGAGGAAAAATACAAAGCATACTTATGAAAAACAATAATTCTTAAGAAGGTATTAAAATGGCGATTAAAGTAATAAGAAATACGAAAATAGCATAATAAAAAATAAAAGTCGGTAAAAGTAAAAAGTTTTACCTGCTTTTTTGTAGAATTATGAGAAAAATGTCGAAAAATTTTAACCAAAAATTTTCGTAGTTTTCGACATAGTCCGTCATAAAAATTCAAAGACAGACATTCTACAACACAAGTAAAATCAAGGCTTTTGTTTAAATTCACGATTGTTTCGTAACTCTATTGCACTAAGTTTTTTCGGGTGATATAATCCTCTCACAACGGAGGTGCTAAAAATGAATAGACAATTGTCTGTACTTATTGCAGATGAAAAAAGCGAGAGCGCATTGAATTTAGTATCAGCGCTCAAAATGAACTCAATGGATGTACGGGTTTGTGAAAAAAGCGGGGCAACACTTCTTCAGATTATTGAAAACAAGACACCGGATGTAATTATTATGGATGCGTTCCTTATGCACATTGATGCATTGGGTGTTCTGCAAAGATTAGATAATCTTAATCTGATGAAAAGGCCGTTGATAATTGTTGTTTCAAGCATTGACAAAAGTCACTTTGAAGCAGAAATATTAAAGGCGGGAGCAGATTACTATTTTCTGAAGCCTATAGAGCCAACACTCTTATCGGAAAGAATACCTCAGCTTTACAGCTGGAAGGATATGGGAACAAAAAAGAAAGATAATGCTAACAGTGATACTAAAAACATCGAAGTTACAATTTCTGAAATTATGCATCAGATAGGTGTTCCGGCGCACATAAAAGGTTACCAATATTTACGCGAGGCGATAAAATGCTCTGTGAATGACCCTGAAATGCTGAATTCTGTTACTAAAATTCTTTATCCTACAGTCGCAAAAACATTTTCGACAACATCATCACGCGTTGAACGTGCAATCCGCCATGCAATAGAGGTTGCGTGGGACAGAGGTGATGTTGATGTGCTCAGCTCATATTTCGGGTACACAATTCAAAGTCAGAGAGGTAAACCGACAAACTCAGAGTTTATTGCAATGATTGCAGATAAGCTTCGTTTGAAAATGAAAATCTCATAAATTACTTAACATAAAATACCTGCTCTTTGTGGCAGGTATTTTTTTGTTATTTATTGACTTTAGTTAATAATATGCTAAAATTGTATGGAGATTAAAATTTATATTTCAAGGAGTAGTTTTTATGGAAAAATACGCAAGGTTTAAATATATGCCGTGTTTACCGCTTGGCGAGGACGGCAGAAGAATTACCGCTTCAAAAAAACATACAGAGTTATCGAGAAAAGCGGCAACAGAAGGTATGGTGCTTTTAAAGAATACAGATAAGGCATTGCCGTTAAATAAAGAAACTAAGGTTGCTCTTTTCGGTAAAGCGACTATTGAGTACATAAAAGGTGGCGGCGGTAGCGGTGACGTTTACGTGCCTTATATCCGCAATGTGTTCGAAGGTGTGGAAGAAAAAATCGGTTCTGCCAATATTTATATGCCGTTAATCGATTTTTACAAAGATTATGTTAAAAGAGAAAGTGTAAATATTCCGTCACAAGAAGAAATCAATGCTACTTGGGATATTGTTAATAATATGGATTTCTGTACTACCCGTGACGATATGACTTACGATACATTTGCTTCTATGCACGTTAAAGAACCTGCAATTGAAAGCAGTCTTATTAAATCCGCTGCAGAGTTTGCTGACACAGCAATAGTAACACTCAGCCGTTTTTCTGCAGAGGGTGTTGACCGTCGTCCTATTCCGGGGGATTATTATCTTTCAGATGTTGAAAAAAATCTTTTGGATGAGTTAACCGTTTCTTTTAAAAAGGTTATTATTGTTATTAATTCAGGTGGAGTTCTTGATTGTGAGTATTTCGCTGAAAATAATAATATTCATGCTATTCTTATGGGATGGCAGGGCGGACTTGAAGGTGGCAGCGCTATTGCAGATATAATTTTCGGCGATGTTAATCCTTCGGGTAAATTAGTTGATACTATTGCAAAATCTTATTCTGCTTACCCTGAAACCGAGGAGTTCTGGGAAAGCTTTGATTACGTTTATTATACCGATGATATTTATGTAGGTTACCGCTATTTTGAGACAATCCCGGGAGCGAAGGAGCAGGTGCGCTATCCGTTCGGATTTGGTCTTTCTTATACAACATTTGAACATTCAGGTAAGGTTTGTTTGGAAAAAGACGGTAAGATTTTTGCTATTGTTGATGTTAAAAATACAGGCGATGTACCGGGTAAAGATATACTTCAGCTTTACTACAGTGCACCTCAGGGCAAATTAGGTAAACCGAGCAGAGAATTAGGTGCGTTTAAAAAGACTAAGCTTTTAAGTCCGGGCGAAAGCGAGACTCTTGTTATGTCTTTTGACGTTTCTTCAATGTCGAGCTTTGATGATTTAGGAAAAATCCAAAAGAGTGCTTATGTACTTGAAGAAGGTAGTTATGAGTTTTTCCTCGGTACTGATGTAAGAAGTGCTCAAAAGCTCGATTTTATATATGAAGTAAAAGAAAACACAGTTGTTGAGCAACTTAAAAATTGGTGTAAGCCATTTAAACTTGAAAAAAGAATGTTATCTGACGGAAGTTATGAAAAATTACCTCTTGGTGAGCCTGAGTATTATTACGGTAAAAATGAACCTATAACCGCAAAAGCTCCTGAGAATTTAACTTCGTTCGATATGGTTGGAACTGAGATTACAATGGATGAGTTCATTGCCCAAATGACTATTGATGAACTTATGTACATCGTAGGCGGACAGAAGCAGGTAGGTATGTGCAATACCGGTTCATTCGGCGGAATTGAAAGACTCGGTATTCCTTACGTTCCTACTG
>JAFVWD010000069.1 GCA_017501865.1 Clostridia bacterium
ACATGGAATAAAATCAGCGGTGCGGCAGGTTATACTGTTTACAGCTCGCAATATAACGAAAGCACAGGCAAATGGAGTGCATGGAAAAATCGCGGTACAGCAAAATCAAATAAATTCGCATGGATTGACAAAAAGGCTGTAAGCGGAGTAATTTACAGATATGCGGTACGTGCTGTGAACGGAACCTGCAAGAGTACTTACAAAGCTACTGCAGGGCTTGTACATCTTGCACAGCCTACAGTAACAATTTCAAACGCAGCAACAGGTATAACTGTTAAGTGGTCAAAAGAAGCAGGTGCTTTAAATTATAAAATTTATCGTTCTCAATATGATAGTGCAAACGGTATCTGGACTAAGTGGAAAGTTATGGGTACTGCCGATGCGGGTAAAAATGCATGGACAGACAAGAGCGTAGCAGAAGGTGTTTTATACAGATATACAGTCCGTTCAGCATACGGTAAAACAATGTCAACCTACAAGAGCAGTAATGAAGTAATGTTTTTAGCGGTGCCGGAATTAATTTCATGTGTAAAAGCAGGTAATGAAATTACACTTGAATACGGTAAGGTAGATTATGCTGATAGCTACAGAATTTACAGAAAAACAAAATATGCAGGCTGGAGTCTTGTAGGTACTGTAGAGGGTAATGAAAATACTCTTTATATAGATACAGATGTTATAGAAGGAACTGTGTATACTTATACGGTCAGAGCAGTCAGTGCAAATAATGTGAGTGCTTACAATGCAACAGGTATTTCCTGTGCAGAGCAGGCAGAATAAGTAGTGGCAGCATGTTCATTTTAGGAGGAAAAATTTTGAAAAGAATTATATCTTTTGCATTATGCATAGTTATGTGTTTTTCGTTAGTCAGCGCAAATACACTTACTGCTTTTGCAGCAACTTCGGTAACAGCTTTTTTTGATGTTACTTCAACCTGTGTTGAAAACGGAGAAATATCTTTTGTTGTAAGACTTAAACCTAATGTAGAAAGATTCAACGGAACAGTTCTGAAAATAGAATTTGATGATTCTGTTCTTGAGGTTAAAGAAGCAACACCGGTTTATGTTCAGGACAATAACGGTAATACTAAGCTTAATGTGTTCGGTGAGTATGCTCATGGCTTTGTAAGCGGAAAAACAGATGTATATTCAGTTGCATATATGTGCAATAACGGAGTTTCAACAACTGCAGATGAATACAAGCCGTTCTTTAAAATTACTTTTAATGTACTTGCACAGGAAAGACCTGTGACTGATGTTAATATTTATTGTGAAGAGTTCTCTTCAAATGACAATATAGATAATGAGGTAAGACCGTCAGATGTAAGACAGATTGTTTTACAATCACGTTTTTCTACTCTGGAGGCTCCTAAGCCTGTTTCTGCTGAGCTTATGGAAACCGGAATTCTTTTTACCTGGGAGCAGGTTCCCGGTGCTGAAAAGTATTCAATTTTAAGAAAAGCAGATAATGAAGGTGTATGGGAGAAGCTCGGTGAGGTTACAGAGGGTTACTCAGCTTATCTTGATACTGATGTTTACAGCGGTGTTACTTACACTTATACAGTAAGAAGCGGTAATGGTTATGGTGACAGTACATATTACACTCAGGGTGTAAAAATGAGTTACCT
>JAFVWD010000070.1 GCA_017501865.1 Clostridia bacterium
AAGCAAATGAAGTTAAGGAGGGTGAGTAATTATGTTTAAAACTCTGATAGTTATTTTGTTATCTTCTGTTTTAGTAAATAACTACGTTTTAAGACAGTTCCTCGGTATTTGCCCTTTCTTAGGTGTTTCTAAAAAGCTTAATCAGGCAGTAGGTATGGGTATTGCGGTTACATTTGTTATGTTACTTGCGACTGCAGTAACCTGGCCAATACAGATATTCGTTCTCGACAATTTAGGCCTTTCTTATATGCAGACAATTGTTTTCATATTAGTTATTGCTGCATTAGTTCAGTTTGTTGAAATTTTCTTGAAGAAGTTCATTCCTGCACTTCATAAGAGTCTTGGTATTTACTTACCGCTTATTACAACAAACTGCGCTGTTTTAGGTGTTACCATTAACAATATGACAGACGGCTATAATTTTGTTGAGTCTATGGTTAGTTCGTTAGGTTGCGGTCTTGGCTTTATGCTTGCAATGGTACTCTTCTCAGGTGTTCGTTCAAGAATTGATGAGAGTGATATTCCTGAACATTTTAAAGGCCTTCCTGCAACATTGATTGCGGCTTCATTCGTATCATTGGCTTTCTTCGGATTTGAAGGAATTGTTGAAAATTTATTTGCGTAAATAATATTTACGAAAATTTTAAGGTGATAATGATGGATATAAATGCAATTTTAATTGCTTTGAGTGTTGTGGCAGGCGTTGGCCTTGTTTTAGGTATTGTTCTGGCACTTGCATCAAAATTCTTCGCAGTAGACGAAGATGAAAAAGTAATACTCGTTAGAGAAGCACTTCCGGGTGCTAACTGTGGCGCTTGTGGTTACACAGGTTGTGACGGTTATGCAGAGGCGGTCGCAAAAGGTGAGGCTGAACCGAATCTCTGTATTCCCGGTGGTTCTTCTGTAGCTGCACAGCTTTCAATTATTTTAGGTGTTAAAATTCAGGAAATTGAGCCTAAAGTAGCATTTGTTGCCTGTGGCGGTGACTGTGAAACGGCGAAATCAAACGTTGTTTATGACGGTATCAAAAGCTGTAAAGCAGCTTCAATGCTTTACGGCGGACCATTTGATTGTGCATACAGCTGTGTTGGTTGTGGTGACTGTGCTTCAGTTTGTCCCGTAAATGCTATTTGTGTTCACGACGGACTTGCTCACATTGATCCGAGAAAATGCGTTGGCTGTGGTAAATGTGTAGGTACTTGCCCTAAACGTATTATAAAATTACTTCCTAAGGAAACAAAAACTGCTGTTATATGCAGTAATGTTCAGAAGGGTGCACTTGCCCGTACAAATTGTACAAATGCTTGTATAGGCTGTAAAAAGTGCGAGCTTAATTGTCCTGAAAAGGCAATTACTGTTATTGATAACTTAGCGAGAATTGATTACGATAAATGTACAGGTTGTCGCTTGTGTGAACAGAATTGTCCGACCAAATGCTTAAAACCAATTGATTTTGCAAATAATAAGATTGGTTGATGTCATGAAGGAAAAAAGAAAATTTAAAAACGATGTTATTCTTGTTGTTATTGTTATTGCGGTAGCGACATTGGGATTACTGTTATTAAATCTGTTCAAAACAGAAGGTGAAATGGCTGCTATAAAAATCGACGGTGTTGTAACTGAATGGTATCCGCTTTCTGAAAATGCGGTGATACCAATTTCAACCGGTGTCAATAACGAGCAGAAAAACACACTTGTTATTGAAAATGGTGAAGCCTTTATTAGAGATGCCAATTGTCCTGATAAAATATGTGAAGGTCACAGAGCTATTTCTTTTGTAGGTGAAACAATAGTATGCCTTCCGCACAAGTTAGTAATAGAAATTGTTGCTGATGATTCCGGAGATGGATTAGATGCAGCGGTTTAATTCCGCAAACAAGGTGTAAATTATGAGAAATAAGACTAAAAGGGTTGCGCTTTTAGGGGTGTTAACCTCTGTTGCTCTGGTGCTTTCTTACCTTGAAGCAATGTTACCGCCAATTTCAACTGCAGCACCCGGAATTAAAATGGGATTGCCGAATATAATAATAGTATTTTTATTATACAGGTTCGGTGTAAAAGAGGCGGCGACAGTATCATTTATACGTGTGTTTTTAGTTGCTGCTTTTTTTGGCGGCAATATTATGACTCTTGCGTACAGTACAGCCGGTGCTGTTCTTAGCCTTGTGTTAATGACTCTGTTTAAGAAAATTAATATATTTTCTGTTGTTGGAGTCAGCATAATAGGAGGTATTTCTCATAATTTAGGTCAGATTATGGTTGCAATTTTCCTTTTTAAAACAGTACAAATCGGTTATTATATGATTGTCCTTTCAGTAACAGGTACTCTTGCGGGGATAATTATAGGTTTTATAGGTTCAGTACTTATAAAAAAACTTGAGAAAGTATCGTTTTAATACGGATTTATTAATAATTGTTTAATTTTTAACAAATGTGTTGACAAATACAGGAAAATTTGTAATAATGTGGTTAAGGAGTGCAAATTCCTTATGCAAGAAAAATTAATTAAAGGAGATGTTCAAAATGAAGAAGATTCTCAGTCTTGCACTTGTATTAGTAATGGTATTATCAGTAGCTGCATTAGTTGGATGTGGTGGCGAAAAAGCACCTGCAGATGACGGTGAAACAGCAGCAACAGCACTTAAATTCGGTTTAGGTGTAGTTTCAAGCTATGGTGAAGCAAAAGATGCTGACGGCGAAACAAACGGCGAAGGTGAATTCGATACAACAGCAGTTGCTGTTCTTCTTGATGCTGACGGAAAAATCGCAGCAATTGATCTTGATACAGCTCAGATAAAAACTGCATGGACTTCTGAAGGTAAAGTAATTGCTACAGAAGAGCTCAGAACAAAGTATGACAAAGGCGCAGATTACGGTATGGCAGCTGCTATAACATATGATGCTAAAAACGACAAAAACGGCGACGGTAAAACTTTAGAGTGGAATGAACAGGCAGATGCTTTTATGGCAACAGCTAAAGGTAAAACACTTGAAGAGGTTAAAGCTTTTGTTGCTGAAGATGGTTACGCACAGGGTGACCTTGCAACAGCAGGTTGTACAATTAACGTTACAGCATTTATTAAAGCTCTTGAAAAAGCAGTAGCAGGTGCAGTAGATTCAACTGCAACAGCTGAAAATAAACTTTCAGTTGCTCTTGTTTCAGCTAACTC